>JAYUKJ010000701.1:0-9831 GCA_043764555.1 Saprospiraceae bacterium | reverse complement strand
AACGGCTGTCATGTTTTACACCCGAATTCCATGCCCGACTTGGGTCGATCATTCCGAAGATTTGCTCAATAAAGCGACCAAATATTTTCCGTTTATGGGTTGGATTGTGGGCGGTGCGGCGGCGATTATTTTCATCGCTTTTTCACAAATTTTGCCGTTGTCCATTGCGATTTTTTTGTCAACCGCGTTTGGCGTTTGGATGACGGGCGCGTTCCACGAAGACGGTTTTGCAGACGTGTGCGACGGCTTTGGTGGTGGTTGGACGCCTGATAAAATTTTATCAATTATGAAGGACTCGCGGGTCGGTGCGTATGGCGCAATTGGCATTGGTTTACTGATGGGTTTGAAAATTATGGCGCTCCTTGAATTGGCTCAAATCAGTTGGTTGTCAACGATTTACGCATTAATTTCTGCTCACGCTTTGAGCCGATTGACCGCAACGACCATCATTTTGACCGACGAGTACGCCCGTGAAAATGAAGATTCAAAAGCAAAACCCGTCGCTAAAAAAATGTCAAATTCGGCATTTTTACAAGCCGCTTTTTGGGGAATAGGACCCCTCAGTATCTGGTGCATTTTTGAGAAAAATGGGCTGCTTTTGGGCGTTTTTATACCTTTAATTTTGTTAAAAATCTATTTAAGCGACTATTTCAAAAAATGGATAAATGGCTACACGGGCGACTGTTTGGGCGCAACGCAACAACTTGCAGAAGTCGTTTGTTATCTGTCTTTTTTGATTGCTTTACGGTATCACGGGCTTTAGTTCGTACCCTTTTGTCACCAATCTGTGGACAAGCTAAAAACTATCTATTTTTAGAGATTCATGGACTAAATTCCGTGGTATAATTCACCATTTATGAAACGATTTTTTCCACTAATCCTGCTTTTGAACAACGGTGTTTTTGCTCAAAATATCGACACTGCAAGGCAGTTTCCGATTGTTGAAATTACATCAACGCGGTTGAGCCGTTTTGCGATTGGTCAACAGCAAATGGGCGTTGATTCGTCGGCATTAAAAACGTTTGACACGCAAAATTTAGCGGATTTGATTCAGAATTTGACGCCACTTAGCATTCGAGCTTACGGCGTTGGTTTGGCTAATGTGGCGAGTCGGGGTTTGGCAAGTCGGCATACTGCGTTGATTTGGAACGGTTTAAACATTCAAAATTCTTTAACGGGTGCAGCCGATTTGTCGGTCATTGAAGTTGGAACGGTTGAACGTGCCAACGTGAAGCTTGGGGGAAGTTCGGCTTTGTTCGGCGGCGGCGCAATGGGCGGCGCCATTTTTTTGGACAATATTATCGAGAATACGAAAGGTTTTAGTGGAAGTGTTGGTTTAAATGCGGGCAATTTTGGCTTGTTTGGTCAACAAATTAAACTGAAAATGGGCAATGAAAATGCGGCTGGACAAATCAGAGTAAGCCATCAAAAAGCCTTAAATAATTTTGAATTTAGAGACGTTTCAAGTTTTGGAAAACCCATCAAAAAAGCTGAAAATGCCGCTTTTGAAAAACTAAATATTACCAATTCTCTGCTCTTTAATTTAGGCAAAAATCGTTTTTTAAAAATTAACAATTGGTTCACCGATATTAACCGCCAAATTCCGCCAACAATGACTTCCCGCGTGGATTCGGCAAGGCAATTGGAACAGACTTTTCGCTCCGTTGCCGAATTTTCGGGACCCCTCAGTATAAACGGCTTTTTGCAATCGAATTTACCCATTTTTAAAGCCAGAATTGGTTATTTTAATGAAAAATTAAATTACGAAAGTGATGTCGTTAGCAACAGCGAAAATAATATTCACACTTTAATTGCAGAGACAGAAACGGTATTTAATTGGAACGAAAAGCGGTCATTGAGGCTCGGAATTAATTATACAAATAATAAAACTTTTGGCAACAACTTAGGCGATATTGACCATCAGCGCAACCGTTTTTCGGCATTCGCTTCGCAAATATTTGAGTTTAAAAAAATGAAATTTGCGGCTAATATTCGTCAAGAAGTCGTTGATAATCAATTAGTTCCGTTTGTTTTTAGCCTCGGATTTGAAAGAGCCATAAGCCGTAAACCGCAAACTATAAGCCTACGCGGGTCGTTCTCGAGGAATTACAATTTACCCGCTTTGAATGATTTATATTGGAACATTTTGGGCAATCCGAATTTGAAAGCCGAAAGCGGTTTTAGTGGTGAATTAGGGATTGATTTCTTAAAAAATAATGCCCATTCTGATGCCAAATTAGGGGTTACTTTGTTCGCTTTACAGACCAATAATTGGATTCAATGGGCGCCACAATCGGGCAGTTCTTGGACGCCTTCAAATTTGAAAAAAGTGTTGTCGCGCGGGGTTGAATTAACGTTTAAAAATCAATTAAAATTAAATAATCAAATCACATTAAAAACGTACTTTAATTACCAATTAAGTCGCGCAACCGAAGTGGGTGATTCTTTGAATTTGCAATTGCTTTATACGCCGATTCACGCGGGTTCGGCGGGTATTAGCTTGATTTACAAGCATTTTTATGTTAATTATTATCAAAATGCGTCGAGTAAGCGCCGCATGGCTGGCGATTTTACCAAGCCTTTTACGCTTGCAAATACGACGCTTGGTTATTCTTTTTTAATCCATAAATACCGATTAAATACGGCTTTACAAATTACGAATATTTGGAATGCGGATTACGAAGTTATTCGTTTTTATGCACAACCGCGTCGGCGGTTTGAAGGGCAATTAAATCTTATTTTCTAACTAAACGGCGATTTTTTGAATCTTGAAAAAATGCGGACTTAAATGGTCAAAATCATTGTCGGTTGTCAACAAAGTCGCATCAGAAAGGTGGGCAGTTGCGGCAATCCATAGGTCATTTTTACCCATGTTGCGCGCTGAAAAAGTGGATTTTAAAGTTGGGTGTCGTCTTTGACTAAAAGCGTCAATTTCGGCGTAAGCATCAGCAAGTGGACGACCTGCTATTTCAAGGTTCGGAATCCTTTTCAAAAGAAATTCTAACCTTGCAATCTTCGAAGTTCCCCACTTGTTTTTGAGCGCAAAAGCAAGGGATTCGCCGAAGGAAGCGAACGAAATGCTGCTAACATTGGCACCAAAAACGTCCATTTCGTCTAAAGTTGAAATCACGGAAGAATTTTCTCTAACAAGGTAGATAAGTATGTTTGAATCTAAAATATACGTCATTTTTCAGGGTTGCTTAATTTAGGATTACTTACAAATTCAATAGAATCGGGAATTTCAAGTTCTTTCCACGCTTTTTGAAGGGTTTTTATGTCGTCCCAAGACAGTTTTGCGCGTTCCAGAATCTCTTCTCTGTTCGCTACAAAATCATCGTAAAGTTTGAAATGTTCTTCATCTTGTCCAAGCAGCTTGTGGATATACGCTTTTGTTGCCGCAATTTTTTCAGGCGTTTGTTGCGCCAATAGCGAAGCAAGCGTTGGTTTTTTGACCACACTTTTTAGTTTCCCCTTCGATGATGTATTTTTAGCTTTTAAAGCAACCGTTTTATTCATTTTAATTCTTAATTTTTGACAAAAATAAACGTTTTTTGCGGAAAAGTGTTAGAAGACTGATATAAATTCGATTTTTCGACAAAAAAACATTTTTATACTGAGGGGTCCTTTTTTGAAAATTAAAAATAGCAAATAATTAAAATTATGAATCAATTAACGCATTTAGACGCCGAAAACAACCCTTCAATGGTGAATGTTGGCGAGAAAAAAGTGACGAAACGCACCGCAAAAGCGCGCGCAATTGTCGTTTTGAACGAAGAAATACTGCAATATTTGGAAAATGGCGACATCCGAACGAAGAAAGGCGCGGTCTTTCAAACGGCGGTTATTGCGGGCGTCATGGCGTGCAAAAAAACGAGCGATTTGATTCCGCTTTGCCATCCCTTGGGTTTGGAGGATTGTCAAATTGACATTTATTTGAACGAAAATCGGGAAATCAACGTCGATTGTACGGCGACTTTAACGGCTAAAACGGGCGTCGAAATGGAGGCTTTGACGGGTGCTTCAATTGCGGCTTTAACGATATATGATATGTGCAAAGCGATGTCCCACGATATTGTGATTAAAGAAATAAAATTGATGGAAAAAACGGGCGGAAAACGCGATTTTAAGCGATAAAATCATCCACAAATCTAAGCTACGGATTGACGGATTTTACGGATTTACGGATACTAACGACTTTATTAGAATCCGTAAAATCCGTAAATCCGTAGCTAAAAAATAATTAACATGATTTCAGTTGAAGCAGCAGAGAAAATAGTCTTAAAAACGGTCAAAAACCGCGTTTATACTGAGGGGTCCTCTTTGTTAAATTCCATCGGTAGAATCCTCGCCGAAGACATTATTGCCGACCGCGATTTTCCGCCTTTCGACCGCGTGACGATGGACGGTATTGCTTTTAATTTTGGCAATTATAAAGCGGGACACCGCCGTTTTTTCATCGAAAATATGCAAGCCGCGGGTGAAAAACAATTGAGTTTGAAGGACGCCAATCATTGCATCGAAATCATGACGGGCGCCGTCATGCCGCTCGGTTGCGATACGATTGTGCGTTATGAGGATTTGGAAATCGAAAACGGTTTTGCCAAAATTTTAATTGAAAATGTTGATTATCAACAAAATACGCATAAGAAAGGAAGGGATAGGAAAGCGGGCGATGTTTTGATTCCGAAAGGCACCTTAATATCGGCGCCTGAAATTGGGACGGCGGCAACGGTTGGAAAGTCCATTTTGACCGTCGTTAAATTGCCAAAAGTCGCGATTGTTTCAACGGGAAATGAATTGGTAGAAATCAACGAAACGCCTGAAGACCACCAAATTCGGCGCTCAAATGTCTATTCTCTTGCCGCTTTATTGGCCGATAAATTCACCATTAAAGCGCATTTATTTCATTTTAATGACAACGAAAACGACATTACCGAAGGCTTAAAAAGCATTTTATCGACTCATGATTTGGTGATTTTAAGTGGCGCCGTTTCAGAAGGAAAATTCGATTTTGTACCAAAGGCACTGGCATCGAATAACGTCAATTGCCTTTTTCATAAAATCGCGCAACGGCCAGGAAAACCGTTGTGGTTTGGGCAGCAAAACGAAGCGGTTGTTTTTGGACTGCCAGGGAATCCTGTTTCGACGTTTATCTGCGCTTGTCGCTACGTTTTGCCGTGGATTGAGGCGTATTTAACGCAAAAAACGCCGAATTATCCCTTTGCGACGCTCGCCGAAGATGTGCATTTCAAACCCGATTTAACTTATTTTTTGCAAGTAAAAATCGAAAATAACGGCGGTATTTTGATGGCAAAACCCGTTGCGGGCGGTGGCTCAGGCGACTTAGCAAACTTAAATAATGTCGATGGTTTTTTAGAATTAAATGCTGATAGAACCACGTTTTTGAAAGGTGAAATTTTAAAATTTATTTCTTTTTAAACACTAAAAAATGCTTCTGATTTTGCGAATAATCGATAGTGAATCTATCGCACCTTTTGAAATTTGGAATCTGAAATTTGGAATCTTTTAGGGTGCTGAAAAATGATAACCGACGCCTTTTACGGTCATAATTTCCACCGTTGCGTCCGCTTTTAAATAGTCTCTCAATTTGGTGACATACACGTCTAAATTTCGCGAATTAAAGAAAGAATCGTCCCCCCAAATGCGCATCAAAACGTCTTTTCTATCGACCGTAAAATGTCGATTTTCGCACAAAATTTTCAGCAATTCCGTTTCTCGATGGCTCAATCGGCGGCTGTTTTCGCCGATTTTCAACTCGTATTTTTGCGGAAAAAAGGCAAAATCGCCGATTAAAATGCCTTCAAAAGCCGTCAATGCTGAGGGGTCCTTTTTTGAAAAAGACAGCAAGTTTTTAATCCGAACAATCAACTCTTCCATGCTAAAAGGCTTGCGAATGTAGTCATTTCCACCCGATTCAAATCCTTTTAAAACATCATCCGTTTGCGTTTTTGCGGTCAAAAAAATGATGGGTATCGACGGGGATAAACGCCTGATAATCGTCCCGATTTCGTAGCCACTCACGTTTGGCAACATGACGTCTAAGACCGCAATATCGGGTTGAAACGTTTGGAATCGTTCGACTGCCAAAGCGCCGTCGTTGACCATTTCGACCATAAAACCACGCGTTTCAAGGCTTTCTTTGACAATTTTTGCCAAAAATGGTTCGTCTTCAACGTAGAGAATTTTTACTTTTTGGTTGTCCATTTTTTTATTTACATATTTTTTGGTAAAAACACATTAAAATTAGTTCCAATGCCTTCTTCGCTTTCAACGGCAACGGAACCGCCGTGCAACCGCACAACTGCCGCCACGTAACTCAGTCCCAAACCATGTCCTTTTGTGTCGTGTACATCATCGGTTGGCACGCGAAAAAATTTGTCGAAAATCTTGTCCTGATAGGCTTCCGCAATGCCTTTTCCATCGTCTTTTATTTGCAAATTAACGCCTAAATAATTAGTGGAATCAATCAAAAAGAACCCCTCAGTATTTTGATGATTTTTAGCGTTATTTTCCGTATTTTTATTCAATTCTGAGCCATTCATTAATTCAGCATCAATGGTCACATCTATTTTTTTACCACCATATTTTAAGGCATTATCGAGCAAATTATACACAACACTCGTTAAATGCGTTGGGTCGGCTTCGATAATTAAAGCGCTATTTTTAGGGTAAGTTAAGTTAAAAACGGCACCATTTTTCTCAAATTGAAGCCTCAAAGACTCAGCAACACGGCGCACTAAATCGGGCAAATTGACGGATTCTAACTGCAATTCAGGTTCTTTTTCGTCAAAAATGGCTAATTTCAACACTTTATCAACCAACATCGACAGGCGTTGCAATTCGCCGCGCGAGATGTCGAGATACTCTTTCGTCAACGTCCGATTTTCCAAAGCATCAAAACTTTGCAAGGCTTCTAAAGCCACGCTCACCGTTGCAATTGGCGTTTTCAATTCGTGCGTAATATTGCTAATAAAAGCGTTTTTAAGGGCCGTTAATTGTTTTTGTTTAATGAAATTATTGTAAACCAACCAAAAAGAAATGGACGTTATTAAGAAAACAAATAAAGCAAAAACGGCTTCGGCAACTATTTTTCGCAGCAAAAACGGTTCAAAATCATACACCGCAATGCCGATTTTATGTTGACTTCGGCTGTGCGGTGCGTCGAAAATGCGCGCCGTTGCGACAATTGCCGTGCGTTCGGTCGGCACGACATCGCCACGCTTAATGCGGCTTAATTGGAAAGGCAATTTAGGCAAACCGTTTCTGTTAAAATTTGCCGTTAAGGCGGCGGTAATACGTTCCAAATTGAGGCTGTCTTCGTTCCAAGTCGAGTAAAACGCATTGCTACTTTTTAGTATAGAATCGTTGAATTGAGGCGGTGAAAACGCGGCGGTATCGTTGCCGAGAATCACTTGAATGTCGTTGCGTCCACCACCTTTTAGGGGTTCAATCTTCTGAGTTGACAATTGTATTTGACGAAATTCAACGCGACTTTGCGCCGAAGAGTCCATGAAGATTTGAACGGAAGATGATTTTTTGTTATCTTTTAAAGTGTTGATTATCAAAGATTTAGAAGCTGTATCGAAATAAGGCGGTTTGCCTTCTCGAAAAAAAGACGCGGCAAAGGGTAGTCTCAAACCGCCATTTTTTAGCAAACTATCGAGCGCAGGATTGTTGCGCAAAGCACCGAGCATCATCGCATTGCTCTCCTGTCCGACGACCGAGCGGAGGCTTTGTTGAACCAAATGTTGCAAGTCCGTTCGTTGCTCATTGTAGCTTTTTTGGAGCCATAAAAATTCCAAGAGACCCAACAAAACAAGGCTGCCCGTGATGAAATAGAGCAAAATATTATTTTTCATAGCGACAAATTTAAGCGCTTTTATAGCGCGATTTTTACTTTGTTAACCTTTATTAACCTTTAATTTTGGACAATTAACACCGTTTAAGTGCTACTTTTGAGTCATTAATTTGGAGGCAAATAAAATGATGTCATTAATCGTTTTCTGTCTTGAATTTTATTACTTTTTTGACCGTGAATTAATTCGATTTTAATCATTTTTAAAACTTTAAAAATTATTTACACAATGAAAAAAATGTTTTTTTTATCACTATTTACAATGGCTTCAACGCTGATTTTTGCTCAAAATACTGAGGGGGTCATTACGTTTGAAGAAAAGATGAATTTGCACCGCCGATTGACGGACGAATCCATGAAAGCGATGATTCCTGAATTTAGGACATCAAATATGCTGTTTTATTTCAAAGGCGAGGAATGTCTGTACAAACCCGATGAAAATGAGGAAGATGAAGAGGCGAATTCAGGCGGCGGCGGTAGGCGGTGGCAGCGCCCGCAAGGCGAAACCTACCGCAATTTGGCAACCAATAAACAGGTGTCAACGAGTGAATGGGCGAGTAAAAAATACTTGATTGAAGATACGTTGAAGCAGCGCGCTTGGAAAATTGGAACGGAAACTAAGAAGATTGCGGGCTACGATTG
This sequence comes from Saprospiraceae bacterium, assembly GCA_043764555.1. Taxonomy (GTDB): domain Bacteria; phylum Bacteroidota; class Bacteroidia; order Chitinophagales; family Saprospiraceae; genus JAAFJT01. The sequence goes on along the minus strand of JAYUKJ010000701.1, from coordinate 1,313 downwards.
CACAAAAGCAACTTTTAAAGATACAAGTCAAAAAGCAGATATAACTGCTTGGTTTACAATGGATTTGGCGCTTTCGGCGGGTCCGCAAACCTACGGCGCTTTGCCTGGGTTGATACTCGAAACGGATTCAAACAACGGCGAAATTGTGATTACGGCGAAGAAAATTGAGTTCAAAAAAGTGAAAGACAAAGACATTGCGGCGCCGACAAAAGGTGAAAAAATCACGCAAGCGGAGTTGCGCAAAAAGAGAGAAGAGTGGATGAAAGCAAACGGCGGCCGAGGCGGTGGGGCAGGTCGAATGATTATTCGGCAATAAGTGATTTTTAGGCTTTAATTTCTCAAAAATAAGACCCCTCAGTATTTTCATGTTGAAAATACTGAGGGGTCCTATTTTTTGGGAAAACCGTCGAAAAAATATTATTTAGACAATCATTTAGACGCTCTTTTTTTATTTGCGTCATGATTTTTTAAATCACACTCCCCAAGACCAAAACCACAGCCGCAATAAACAATGAAACTAAATACGACAAGGACAATAAAGCCGTTTTTAAAATTGTTTTTGGGGTGGAATCCGCAAAAACGCGCTTCAACGCCAAGCCTAAATAAATCGTCATGCCGACAAATAAAATAAGTGCGATGTAGTTGAGTTTATTACTGATTGGTATAAAGCCAAAAATTAACAGCAGAAAGATGAAAGCACCGAATATAAGCGTGTGGAAATAGATGGAAAACACTAAAAATTCGGCGTAAAAGTAATTGCGTTTTCGATAAAAAAACAGCAATAAAAATGCAAAAATGGGCATTAGAATAAAGATGCTGTAAGAGGTATATTTTACGAATTTATTAAACAAATCAGCAACTGGCAACTCGCCTTTGTTTAGCTTTGTCGCTGTGTTAACTATGCGGGTATTTAACCAGTTCGTCGGTATATTTTTACTGCGTAAAGTGCTGTCAATCAATTCATTAGTTAAAAAAGAACGTTCTTCTAATTCACGCCTTGTGAGCGTATCTATTTTAGTATTGGTACCGAAAACATTGACGCCTATGGTTGCCGTTTTGTCGGGTGATTTCTTTACTGCCACGGACATATTTTCGATTTCTGAACTCGTCACAGCGGAGAAAAACAAAAAGAAGGCAAAACTCGTAAAAGCGTAAATCCGAATCGGCGGCACGTAGCGCACGCGCTTGTTGTCATTAAATTTTTGGATGACTAATCCAGGCTTAAAAACAAGGTCCTTGAACGTTGCCACGAACTTGGTGTCGAAGTGCGTAAAGGACTCCAAAAGTTCCATAGCGAAGTGTTTGACGGGCAA
>JAYUKJ010000700.1:0-2880 GCA_043764555.1 Saprospiraceae bacterium | reverse complement strand
GAAAATCGGCAAAATCTTCATCAAATTCAGACGTGTAAGTTCGTACCATATCGCCAAAATCGGCGAGCAAAGTGCTGGTTTGCAAAGTGTCGAGGTCGATGATGCAAGCGGCTTCGTGGGTTGTTTTGTCAAACAAAATGTTGCTAATCTTCGTGTCGTTGTGTGTCACGCGCAGCGGAACATTGAGTTGTTTATTGTGGAAATAGGGTAGGTGTTTTTGAATAAAATTTAGGTCGTTTTGCGCTTTTTTTAGCCGCAATACTGAGGGGTCCTTTTTTGAATCATCCGCATTCAAAGCGTCTTGATGTTGTTGAATTCTAAAATCGGCGTTGTGAAAATTCGGCAAAATCGTGTGGATTCTATTGACTTTCAAATCACTTAAATAACTAACATATTCGCCAAATGCCTCGGCAGCAATGAAGGCTTGTTGTTCAGTTGAAATCTTTAAAATCGAGTACGTATTGTCAATAAAAGGCATGAGCCGCCAAACGGAAGACCCCTCAGTATAAACGCCTTTTTGGACATTATTTTCGACCAAAGATTGCCCCGTTCTTGTTTTGACAAAACCCAAAATCGAACGCGCATAACTCTTTGATTCTAAATGTGTTGCAACGGTTTCTATGTTCTCCATAATCTTCTGCGGCTCGGGGAAAATGCGTGTATTTATCCGTTGCAAAATATAATTTTTATCTCCAACACCGACCTTAAACGTCTCGTTGATATGCCCCGATTTTAAAGTTTCAAAAAAAAGGGACCCCTTAGTATAAGCGCCTATTTCAAGAAAATTTTGAAGAATTTTAATCAGTTTTTCATTTTTCATTTTTCATTTTTCATTTTTCATTTAAAAAAAAGTCCCTTTTCGACGAACGAAAAGGGACTGAATAAGTCAAAGTAATTAGTAAACATTTATACTTTTCACTTATAACTTTTCACTTATTTAGGCGTGCATCAATTCGCCTTTTTTTTGCCACAAAGACATCGGGTAAGCGCCGATTGTGGTCAATGCCCAAAAAGCATTTTGCACCGTTTGCTTATCTTCTTTGTAAGTGACGCCGTACCATTGATCGCGGCTTGTCATGACGGTTAAGTCTGCCTTACCCGTTTCAACGTAGTTATTAGCGATTTTTGGAATGTAAAATTCGGCTGTCAAGTTGTCAAAATTGTCTTTGACGAATTCAACAAACATTTCGCGCGCCATCTCAAAAACGGACGGATGGAAACCCCAAAAATTCATCGACACGATGGTATCGTCGAGAAGCGGGATTCTTACGTCGTTTTCATAGAAGAAAATTTCGTTATTCTCTTCCTTGAGAATCTTGGTGCGTTCAACGACCGAAGTCAAGTGATTTTTCTCATCCGTTGAGCAAACCCCGCGACTTACGGAGCCGTTTTCGGACAAGGTATTTTTGAGCATATAACCCACCATGCCGCAATGATTGGGCGTGCAATGGTCACTCAAAAATTCAGAAATCTGCTTAAATGCGGAAAATCCGTAGAAATCGTCGGCATTAATGACCAAAAACGGTTCTTTCACGAGGTCGGCAGCAACGAGCATTGCGTGACCCGTTCCCCACGGTTTTGTCCGATTTGTCGGAAATTTTTCGATGCCTTCAATCGGTGAATCCAATTCTTGAAAAGCGAATTCGACTTTGATTTTGTCGTCAAATTTACCAGAAAATTTTTCTTTGAAATCCGCTTCAATGCTTTTGCGAATGACGATAACGACCTTGCCAAAGCCTGCCCGAATCGCGTCGTAGATGGAATATTCAATGATTGCTTCACCTGATGGACCGACGGAATCTGCTTGTTTGAGGCCACCATAACGGCTTCCGATGCCTGCTGCAAGAATCAATAGGGTTGGTTTCATGTAATTTTTTAGTTTTTTTTAATTAAAGAAAAGTTGTTTGACTATGCACGTTTCGGTTTTGTTACCAAAACGATGCAATATAGGAATGATGTTTATATTATTGTAAAATCGGTTTTCAAAATAGCGTTTTTTTACGTTTATTTTCGTGCAAAGAGATTTAACAACTTTTTAAAAGTTGCCAAATCTGAAATACGCCGAACGTTTTTATGGCATATTAATCATTGCTCACATCTAAAGCGTCGTTGACATCGGTTTCCGTTTGTCGCAATTTTTCTCGGCACTGCTTAATTAATTCGGCCGCTCGGCGCACCTTTTCGGCGAGTGCATCCACGCCAATTTGGTCATTTTGAAGCTGCCCGACGAGCGTTTGAAGCTCTTGCATTGCGGCATCGTAGGAGAAATCAATTGTTTTTTTTGCCATAATTAATGCTTATTTTGGTCATTTCGCCGCTGTTTTCACGGGTTTTTGATTGACTAATTTGTTCGGTACGTCTTCGACGGGTTCGCTGTCGGCATCTTGTAAAAACCATTGCCCGTTTTGACGCAGTAAAAAATATTTACATTGAATCTTTCCTTCCGAGTCTTCAAGTAAACAATCGCAGGTGGCTTTGTCGCCTTTTTCTTCGCAAGCAATCGACACAATTTTGTTACCCGTCGGGGCAATTTGTTGCATATTATTCGTGCTGTCGAGACCCACGACTAATTCAAGCGTTTTGCCCGTGCTAATCAATTTGGCGAGTGCGAACTGGTTTTGTTCGACCTGCGTTTCCCACGTCCTAACGACCGCTTCGGGCGTTTTAGGGAGTTCAATCGGCGCGGTTTCAGAAATTGTGTTTGGAGATGTTGGTGTTTTGTCGCCGCGTTTGCAAGCGAACATAGCTAAGATAGCAAGGGAAAGAATATAATTAAAATTCCTCATGAAGTGGTGGCTTTGTTAAAGAATAAATCGGCTGTCGGCTTTGAGCCATCAGCCACGAACTGAACACTCAAAGCGGTTGAAGGCTCAGGACTGA
>JAYUKJ010000699.1:0-2886 GCA_043764555.1 Saprospiraceae bacterium | reverse complement strand
TATCCATTATCCATTATCCATTATCCATTATCCATTATCCATTATCCATTATCCATTATCCATTATCCATTATCCATTATCCATTATCCATTAAATCTCCCTTCTCTTCATTTCTTTTTCAATCAACAACAACTCCCGACTCATGTCACCCGTAACCGACGTATTTTCTTGCGCCCGTCTGACCAAGTAAGGAACGACATCCGAAACGGGTCCGTAAACGAGGTATTTAGCGACATTGTAATCGGCATCGGCGAGGTTGAAAGTAATATTATCACTCATACCATAGAGTTGACAAAACCAAAAATGCGGATTGTTGTGCGCCACGCCCATTTCTTCCATCAAATCGGCGAGCAACATCGAACTTTGCGCATTGTGCGTGGCGTTCATGCAAGCAATATATTCCAAATGTGAAACGCAAAAAACCAAACCGTCGTTGTACATTTTATCGGTTGCCACTTTGTCGGGATTTATCGGCGTCGGATAGCCCATTTCTTCCGCCCGTTTGCGCTCTTTTTCCATATAAGCACCGCGAACGAGCTTGGCACCGAGGATAAAATTCTTCTCTCTTGCGAGCTTATAAGACGCTTTCAGGAAGTCCAAACGGTCGTGCCGATACATCTGAAAAGTGTTGTAAACCACCGCTTTTTCTTTGTTATACCGCGCCATCATGATGTTCGCAACGCGGTCGATAGTGTCTTGAATCCACGTTTCTTCGGCGTCAATCAGTACCGAAACGCCTTTTTCACGCGCAGAATGACAAATCGCATCGACCCGTTTTGAGACGTTGAAATATTCATTTTGTTCGTCATGCGTCATGGGCGCATTGCGCTGAATTTTTTCCAACAATTCAAACCGCGCCAGTCCCGTTATTTTGATGGCAACGAAAGGAATGTTGCGCGACCTTGAAGCGAAATCAATGGCGCGTAAATTCTCATTCATCGTCAAATTAAAATGCTCTTCGGTGTCTTTTCCTTCGGCCCCAAAATCGAGAATTGTCTTCGATTTTACGGTCACCAAACGTTCGATTGCGGGCATCGAATCGAGTAGGGTAGTGCCGCCGCAAAACTGCTCAAAAATGGTGCTTTTAATCACCGTTTCCGCGAAAGGTAGCTTCCATTCGACCGCTTTTAGCGCCAAAACATTGCCAATTTCGACGAGTTTAGGGTTATTCATCATCCTAAAAAGCCACGATGATTTACGCAATTCGCGGTCGTTTTTATGCGCAAAAGCAATCTCTGTATTGCTAAAATTGATGCTGTTTTTCTTGATTTCCATATTTTCCATATTTTCCATATTTTCCATGCTGCACATTAAATTATCAAATTGTGTATGTTAGCGCCATTTTTTTCGGATTTAATTCTTTTAGTATGTGGGTCTAAATTGAAAAGAGGACCCCTCAGTATGAACACCATTTTTAAGTATTTTTTTGATAAAATTCATCATTCATCATTCATCATTCAACTAAAGCGTTTTTTCCCAAAGTTTAAATTTACCTTCCAAATGCGTTTCGATGATGGTATAATTGAGCGGAATTTCTTCTGAATAAGCGAAATAAGTAGCCAATTTCGTCCCAATTGGCATTTTAGCCAACTGCTTTCGGACATAAACCGAGTAGATAAAAAACAAATCTTTATTCAATTCTATTTCTTTATCAATGCTTTCTTCCTTTAAAATGTTTTCAAAAAAGGAATTAAAAAAATAGAAAGCGTCAAAAGCCGTAAAATCAATGTCGATGATGTTGCTGTGAATAAATTTGAGGTTGCTCAATTCGTATTCTTCGGCGATTTCTTTGGACAATAAATGCAGATTCTCCCGCTGTTCGACGCCCGTAAAATGACCTTCGGTGTGCGCCGAACCAATCATACAAAACTTTCCGACGCCCGAACCAATGTCCAAAACCCGCGTATTTGGCGCGTCAACGAGGTATTCTGCCGCCATTTTGGCGATGGAAATCGGTGTAAAATGTCTTTTGGATAAATCCTGAATCTCGTAAGGATAGATGTCGTCAAACTCTTCGTCTGTTACCTCAATACCTGCTTTTATATGCTCAAAAATCATGTTACTTAGTGAATGTTTTCTTGAAAAATAAAAGGCAAAAATAAGGTTTTTAATACGTTTTATTAAAAAAACATTTTTAAATAATTTTTTTAGGGACTCCTCAGTATAGGGCGTCCTTACGGCATCCCGATTCTTCTTCGGGAAACACTATTTTAAGTCCTTGATAATCAATTTGTTAGCCTTTATGAGCAACAACTTTTGTTTTCTTGAATCGGCGGGCATTTTACGGTTCCGTAGCTGCAATAAACGCAACAATCGCCTTTTAATGGCTTCAAAACGGTCGTGCAATTGGTGCATTCGTAGAAAAATTGACAAGCATCCGTGGGCATTGTTTCTTCTTTTTTATGTTGACAAACGGGGCAAGTTAAGACAGATTGAAGGTTGATTTTAGACGTTAATTCAGCCATTTTTTTCTATTTTTTTTCTATTTTTTTAAAATTATTTGATTGATAACCCGTGCTGTCAATTGATGCTTTAATTGTTTGAATATCAATCAAACGCGGGTCAAATTCGACAATCGTATTACTATTTTCGTAGGAAGCAGACACATTTAAAATGCCTTTTAAGGCGCTCAATTGACTTGTTATGTGGTGTTCGCAACCCGCGCAAGTCATGCCTGTTACATGGATGTCGTTCAATTCACTTTTAATGGAATTTTGAGCGTTGTCCGAGTGAATTGTCGCGTTAATTTCCCCATTATTTCTACCCGTTAATTGCTTAGAAAAATAAGGAAAAGCCGTTAATATCAAAGCCAATAAAGTAACGATTCCCAAGAATTTTTTGCTTTGCATAAAGCCATTTTTTGCTGTATTTTCTGTCGAACAACAA
>JAYUKJ010000698.1:0-2899 GCA_043764555.1 Saprospiraceae bacterium | reverse complement strand
AGGCGTTTATACTGAGGGGTCCTCTTTTGTAAAAAATACTAATATTTAGTGCAACACTATGCGATAGTTTTTGGAAATTTGTACCATCAAAACATACTCAAATTAATTTATTCAAAAAAAGAAATATGCTGTATTTGAAACCAACGTTGGTTGCCCTGCTATTGATTTTAGTTTTACCGATATATGCCCAAATTGCGCCGCATAATTTGGTCGGTTTTTGGCACAATTGGAACACTGCCAATGCGCCCTATATCCCGCTCGACCAAGTGGATAGCCGCTATTCGATTATCGAAGTCTCGTTTGCTTTGCCCGTTTCTTCAACCAATATGACGATGCAATTCACACCTTCGTCGGGGACTCAATCGGCATTTATTGCCAAAATTCAAGCAACAAAAGCGCAAGGTCGGAAGGTGTTGATAAGCGTCGGCGGCGGTGGAACGACCGTGGATTTGACGACAAATGCCAATAAAACTGCCTTTATTAGCTCAATGACAACGATTTTAAACACCTATGGTTTTGACGGAATCGACATTGATATTGAAGGCGGCAACACGATTCTCAACGGGAGTGGCGGCACGATTGCAGCGCCGACAAATGCGGGACAAATCCATCTGATTGAGGGCATAAAACAAGTGATGGTGAATTTTAGAGCTGCGAATGCCGATAAAAAAATGCTCCTCACGATGGCACCCGAGACGGCTTATGTGCAAGGCGGACAGTCGTCTTTTTCCAGTTTTTGGGGCGCTTATTTGCCAATTATTCACGCTTTGCGCGATTCTATTGACCTTTTGCAGGTTCAATTGTACAACAGTGGTTCCATGTACGGCTTGGACAGAGGCGTTTATACGCAAAGTACAGCCGATTTTATTGTCGCGTTGACGGAGGCTTCGATACGGGGTTTCAACACGTCGGGCGGTTTTTTTACGGGTTTTCCCGCCAACAAGATTGCAGTAGGTTTGCCCGCTTGCACGTCCGCAGCGGGTGGTGGCTACACGGCTGAGGCAACTGTTCAGGCGGCGGTGCGCTATCTTTTGGGAACGGGACCCAAGCCAGAGTCTTACACGTTGCTGGCTTCGGGCGGCTATCCTTCGCTCAACGGCATGATGACTTGGAGCGTTAATTGGGATGCCGTGGCGACTTGCGGCAGCGCTTATGGGTACGCTGCGAATTATGAAACGCTGTTCAATACGGCGGTTCCAATCGAATTAAAAGATTTTTGGGCAACAATTGAGGGCGATAATGCGCGATTGACGTGGGAAACCGCGCGTAAAATGAATCAAAAAGATTACGAAATTGAAAAAAGTACGGACGGTAAAAACTTCGTTTCGATTGCCATCATCGAAGCGCGCAATGCGCCGACGAAGTACACGATTGTTGACCGAAATTTTGAAAAGTCGGCGTATTATCGTTTGAAAATCAATGAGTTAAGTGGCAAATCGGATGTATCAAAAATCGTTTTTTTAGAAAAGAAAACGCTCAATTCCATCAAAATGAGCCGTTATACTGAGGGGTCCCTTTCGATTGAAACGACGGACACAATTGAGCAAGTCGTGGTCTTCAATACGCTTGGGCAAGTGATGATGAGCGGAAAAATGACGACTTTTTCGTTGCTCAATCTAAAAAAAGGGCTTTATATCGTGACCGTTAGAACAAATCGGGCAGCTTTGACGCAGAAAATTACAATTGGGAATTGAGTGGCTGCTAATCAAATTTAAAGCCTTAATTTTATTTTTTCATTCATAAAGTATTGAAAGCCAAAGCGAACACGCGGTCTGATGTCTAATTTATCTTTCCACAAACCGAGGCCCATATCGGCTAATCCATAGACGCTGATGTTTTCGGCAATGAATTTATTTAAGCCTATTTCTAAATTTACTGCGCCACTATTAAATATGGTTGATTTATTATCACTCAACACGCTTACACCTGCCCACGTTGCCCCCCTCAGTAAAAGTTGCATATTTTTAGTAATTGGTAGATAAAACGCATTTCGGGCGATATGCCCACGTAAAAACGATTGTCTTTTTGATAAAAAGCGGTTAAACCACTGCCAATCATCCATTTATTCGTTAGAAAACAACCCATACTTGGACTTATTTCGACGGATTCACAAGCAGAACACAGGGCGCCTTCAAAACCAAAAGTAGTGTTTTCCTTCTTCAAATACTTGTCTGCCAAGATTTTTGGACTGCTTTTGTCGGTGTTCAAAAAGAGTTTTATGCGGACTTCGGGTGTGAAAGCCAATTGAGGAAGCGCGTATTTTTGAACGGGCTGTTTATCATCTTTCTCCTTAAATTCATACTGCCTCATCCATTAAATAATTAATGAATTAAATTATACCTTTGTTCAAAGACGATGGTGAGTCCAAAAATAATAATGAGCGCGTTATCGCATCAAATTTTAGAAAAAATATCCCTTCAAAGAACCTCAAGTGTTCGTGACGTCGAACGTAGCAAAATTTTATTAAGATTATCCGAAGGACTTTCGAGTGATCAAGTTCGTAAAGATTTAGATAAAAGTTGGTTTAAAGTACAGCGTTTACGTGACCGCTGGCTTAGTTATGAATCAATTTTAAGTACAATAGAAGCTAAAGGCACTGCTAAGGCTGTTAGCTATGAGTTAACGCAAAAACTCACTACTCATTTCTGCCGTCAATAAATTAGCGACCGACAGCTCTTTGAAGAATGGGCAGTCGAGCATCGTTGTCATGGACGCGCAAACGGGCGAAATTTTAGCAGCGCACAACGCGTGCATGAGCGTCATTCCCGCTTCAAACATGAAAATCGTGACGACGGCGGCGGCGCTTGGCATTTTAGGCGATAGCTTCCGTTTCAGAACCGAATTGCAACACGACGGCGTGGTGCGCGACTCGATTCTGTACGGCAATGTGTTCATAAAA
>JAYUKJ010000697.1:0-2900 GCA_043764555.1 Saprospiraceae bacterium | reverse complement strand
TTTTACATAAAATCCCTTCGGGATTAAGGAAAAATCGGCTTAATTGTCTGCTATAAACATAAATTCCCTTCGGGAATAGCGTTGTCCAAAACTTGTGTGTACACTATAGCTTTTAAAAGTTGTCAAATCTAAAACGCATTGTTTTCAAAATGATAAAACGCCTCGTTAAACTTACTTTTCAGACCGACAAAACCGACGAATTTATCCGCGTTTTTGAGACGTCAAAAGACCGAATTCGCGCCATGTCGGGTTGTCAACACGTCGAATTATTGCGCGACGCGACGACGCCGAACGTCTTTTTCACGCTAAGTCTGTGGGATACTGAGGAATCCTTAGAAAGCTACCGACAGTCCGAATTGTTCCGAACAACGTGGGCAAAAACGAAGGTCCTGTTCTCCGATAAACCTGCTGCGTGGACGACTGAAATGATTAGCTCGGCGGCTTGATTGACGCGCCTTCAAACTTCAAATTTCAAACTATTATGGAAATATTAAAACTCGCTGATTATCAAATAGTTGTGGGCGATTTCTGGGCAGCTTTTGCCGATTTTTTAGAAAAGAAAAAATATTCTAAAATTATCGTCTTGGTGGACGAAAATACTGAGGGGTCCTGTTTTGAGCGTTTTCGCGCGGCATTTCCCACCGATATTGCCGCCGTCATCCGCGTGCCTTCGGGAGAAATTAATAAAACAATTGATACGTGTCAACACATTTGGCGTGAATTGTTCGCCGCACAAGCCGACCGCAATTCCGTTTTGTTGTGCATCGGTGGCGGCGTGATTGGCGATATGGGTGGTTTTGCGGCGTCAACTTTTAAGCGTGGTATGGACTTTATTCAGATGCCCACCACGCTTTTGAGTCAAGTCGATTCGAGCATCGGTGGCAAGTTAGGCATTGATTTTCAAGATGTTAAGAACTCAATCGGCGTTTTTGCGAACCCTAAAGCCGTGTTTATTTCTTCCGATTTCCTCTCCACGTTGTCGCCGCGAGAAGTGCGCAGCGGCTTCGGTGAAATCATCAAACACGCTTTAATTGCGGATGCAGAACAATGGGAAACATTGCGTGATATTAAAGATTTGACGCAAGTCGATTGGACAAAAATCATCGTTCCTTCGTTAAAAATCAAACAACACGTCGTCGAAATTGACCCGTTTGAACGCGGTTTGCGCAAGGCGCTAAATTTCGGACACACGATAGGACACGCCGTTGAAAGCATGGCTTTAGCAACGCCAAACCCGTTGACGCACGGTGAAGCGATTGCTTTGGGCATGATTTGCGAAGCCTATTTATCGAAAATACTGAGGGGTCTATCGGAAGCAGAATTGACCGAGATTTGCCAATTTATTTTACGTATTTACGGCAAACATAATATTGAATCCTTTGATTTTCAACAACTTATCGCTTTGATGCGTCAAGACAAAAAGAACGACTCCGCGGCTAACATAAATTTTTCGTTGTTGCCAAAAATCGGTTCGGTTGAAGTGAATTGCATTGCTTCGGAAGCAGAGATTGAAGCGGCTTTGGCGTTTTATAAAAATTTGAACGCCAACTAAAAACCCGCCGATGTCGATTGACTTCGGCGGGTTTGTTTTTGTATCGCTCACACCATATGTTCCAACTATCTAACGCCTTGATAAAACGTACTATTCGCTGCGTTTCCCGACGCGCTTAAGCGACCCCTCAGTATTTTGGCACTAAATCGTTGATTAGTAATACTTTACAGCAGTTTTCGCGCGTCAGAGACGCCATTTATAATACGTGTCGCAACAGAGTTGCTCACGAGCCGCGCTTGCTTGGCAATCGGAAGTGAAAAAATAACATTCCGAACACCCTCGACTTGGCAGACTTAGACCTCGACTTGGCAAACTTAGACCTCGACTTGGCAAACTTGGACCTCGACTTGGCAGACTTAGACCTCGACTTGGCAGACTTAGACCTCGACTTGGCAAACTTAGACCTCGACTTGGCAGACTTAGACCTCGACTTGGCAGACTTAGACCTCGACTTGGCAGACTTGGACTTCACTTTAAAACTTCTGGACCTCACTTTAAAACTTCTGGACCTCACTTTAAAACTTCTGGACCTCACTTTAAAACTTCTGGACCTCACTTTAAAACTTCTGGACTTCACTTTAAAACTTCTGGACTTCACTTTAAAACTTCTGGACCTCACTTTAAAACTTCTGGACTTCAATTTAAAACTTCTGGACTTCACTTTAAAACTTCTGGACTTCACTTTAAAACCCCGACGCGCGTAAGCGACCCCTCAGTATTTTGGCACTAAATTGTTGATTATCAATATTTTACAGCAGCTTTCGCGCGTCTGGAGACGCCATTTATAACACGTTTCGGTTTTGAAAAACCTAACGAGCAACACCTTGTACGAGCGGGTAGTCGGAAGACTATCGACGAACGGTTATTTAAACTTTGATTAAAAGTCAAATAATGGAACCATGAATGACATATTTTAAAGATAAATAGCCTTTGGCAACACCGAGAGGTTTAATATCCATAAAAATGGTGTCGTTGTACCAATCACCGTCACGAAGTAGCGTATCTATTTTACCAGATAAAATTGCTGGTGAGTGCCACGATTTTGTATCACGGTTCTCCTTCAATATAACTCTGATTTCACCATCAATATTTCCCTTCACATACAACTCAAGTGAGCCAGCAGGTTTGATTTTGTCATGCAAAACAACAACTTGCGGTTTGGAAAAATCGGTTACATCTCTGGTTTTATATTCGGTGCATGCTCCAATAAAAATACTCATTGATAAGACAAGAAAAAGGTTTTTCATAATTACTGGTAACTTCGGAGAAGCTAAAAATTTTGTATTTTTGTTAAAAAATTAAGATGATATCAGATTATTTAGACCATTTAGTAGGTTATTTCGGTGAT
>JAYUKJ010000696.1:0-2901 GCA_043764555.1 Saprospiraceae bacterium | reverse complement strand
CGTCCCGTTTGCGTTACACGCTAACGTCAATTGTCGGCAATTTACTCGGCGTGAACATTGTTTTTACGCAAGATAAAGACCTTTTTACGTCCGCTCATTTGCCTAAAATTAATTATTCGTCTTCGAAAATAACGGACAATGAATTAATCATTAAACCGCATGATTTGCTTTTTGAAAACACCCTTAAACCTTACTTTATTGATGCGGAAAACGATTTTTTTAGCCATAAAATCTCTACGGAAAATGAATTATTAATGGATGCCGAAAGCGCGTTAAATCCTTTGATTAATTCAGAATTAGCATTAAACGCGCCCAGTGATTCGCCATTTAATTACTCCTTTGATTACGACTTGTTTGCGCGCATTTTTTATTTAATTTCACGCTACGAAGAATACAATTTAGACCCCTCAGTATTAGACGCTCACGGACGATTTTCGTCAACTCGAAGTGCTGCGTCTCGACTTGGTTTTCTTCAACAACCGCTTGTAAACCAATACGTTATGGCGTTGTCCGAAGAGTTGAAAAAGCGTTTTCCGAATCTTGCAATCTCGGTGCCAACGTATCGTTTTCAACCAACTTTTGACATCGATACGGCTTGGCTGTACCGCAATAAAGGCTTCGTGCGCAACGCTGTTGGTTTGATAAAAAACGTTTTGAAAGGACAATTAAGCACCCTTAAAGACCGCGTCAAAGTATTAACGAATACCGCCGAAGACCTTTATTGTAATGCCGATTATATTCGAAATCTGCACCAACAATACGGATTAAATCCCGTAGTGTTTTGGCTTTTGGGCGATTTCGGAAAATATGACAAAAACATCGCTTGGACGCAACCCGAGTTGCAGGCTTTAATCCAATCTTTTGCCCGTGATTTCCGAGTTGGCATTCACCCGTCTTATCGCTCAAACGAAGCCGTTTTTATTTTGCAAAAAGAAATAAAACGTTTGCAACAAATTCTGAATTTATCCCGAACTTTAGCCCCTGAATCGGCTCAAAATGCGTTTTATACTGAGGGGTCCCTTTTTCCGAGTCGGCAACATTTTTTGAAGCTCACTTTTCCCGAAACCTACCGCCGCTTGTTGTCCGTCGGCATTCGTGAAGATTGGACGATGGGTTACGCCGATGAAACGGGTTTTCGGGCGAGTATTGCGACGCCTTTTCCGTGGTTTGATTTGGAAAAAAACGAAGAAACCACGCTGATTATCCACCCTTTTCAGGCAATGGACGTGACTTTGAACAATTATTTACACCTTTCGCCCGAAGCCGCAACGGCGCGTTTGCGCGCTTTGATTCGAGCCACAAAAGCCGTCGGTGGCACGTTCACAACGCTTTGGCACAACGATAATTTGGCAGAAATGGACACTTGGAAAGGTTGGAAAACGGTCTATGAAACGCTGCTGAAAGACGCCACGTCGGCGGATATTTGACGCCTTTTTAAAAAAAAGTCAAATTTAAAACCAATCAGGCAACTAATATAGAAGTCTATATGTATTTTTGCCGCTAAATTGAAAGAACAATATTTCATAATTCATCCAACTACTTCGATTATGTCAGTTTTGGTTAACAAAGAATCACGGGTTATCGTGCAAGGATTCACGGGCAAAGAAGGCACTTTTCACGCTGAACAGTGCATTGCCTACGGAACAAACGTCGTCGGTGGCGTGACACCAGGTAAAGGCGGCACATTGCATCTCGGTTTGCCCGTTTTTAATACCGTAAAAGACGCCGTTGAGCAAGCAAAAGCGGACACAACGCTCATTTTTGTTCCTCCGAAATTCGCCGCAGACGCGATTTTAGAAGCAGCAGAAGGCGGCATTAAAGTCATTATTTGCATCACGGAAGGCATTCCTGTTCAAGATATGATGCAAGTAAAAGCCTACATTTCCGACAAAGATTGTCGTTTGATTGGACCTAATTGTCCGGGCGTTATCACGCCAGGCGAGGCAAAAGTGGGCATTATGCCGGGTTTTGTTTTCAAAAAAGGTACAGTTGGCATCGTGTCAAAATCGGGTACTTTGACCTACGAAGCGGCCGACCAAGTGGTGAAAGCGGGTCTTGGCATCACAACCGCAATCGGCATTGGCGGCGACCCAATTATTGGCACAACGACCAAAGAAGCCGTCGAAATGTTGATGAACGACGACGAGACGGAAGCGATTGTCGTGATTGGCGAAATCGGCGGTGGCATGGAAGCAGAAGCCGCGCGTTGGATTAAAGCAACGGGCAATAAAAAACCAGTTATTGGTTTTATCGCGGGTCAAACGGCGCCAAAAGGCCGTAAAATGGGTCATGCGGGCGCAATTGTTGACTCGGCAGAAGACACGGCAGAAGCCAAAATGGCGATTATGACAGAATGTGGCATCCACGTCGTGAAATCTCCAGCGGACATCGGCGCGATGGTGGCGAAGGTCTTGAAAGGATAATTTTTCAGAATTTAGGACCCCTCAGTATAAAGCTAAAAAAAGCCGCTCCATTGGTCAAATGGGCGGCTTTTTTTGTGATATACTGAGGGGGCTTATTTTTTTATTTTTGACAATATTTTAAGATTAATAAAACTCGCGGCACCCAACAGAAGCGGCAACCAAAAGCCAAAAAAGCGCGATAAAAGAGTAACCGTTAAAGCTGAATTGGCGTCAATGCCATTTTGAGTTAGGATATAGATTAAAGACAGCTCAATTGCGCCAACACCACGGGCAACGGGCGCAACGTATAAAATTAAAGTTGCAACCGTGTAAGCCAAGCAAGGGATGAGCCAATCAATGTCTAAACCAATCGCATAGATGGAGATAAAGAGCATCAGAATACCGACAATTTCGAGTCCAAGCGACGCCAAATTAGCGCCTATTAAAGCCTTAGAATCAATGGACGTTTCTAAAAAAATGTCGAGTTGTTCGACGTGTA
>JAYUKJ010000695.1:0-2902 GCA_043764555.1 Saprospiraceae bacterium | reverse complement strand
GTGTGCCTTCAAAATGCGATACCGCTTTAGTTGTGTTAAATGTGTTGAATTTGAAAAACGGCGGCGTTGGCAACTTGCCGCCGACACCTTTAGACGATGCGTATCAAACATTTAAAAACGTAACAGTAAACGGTAACTTAAAGACAAATGACACCGACCCGAACGTGGGTCAACTATTAACATACACCACAACACCCGCCGTTGCACCACTGCACGGTACGGTGACGATTTTGACAAATGGTACGTTTACTTACGTGCCAACGGCGGGTTACTCAGGTCCCGACGAATTTGTTTACACGGTTTGCGACAACGGTTCGCCCGTTATGTGTACCAACGCAACAGCGCATATTTTAATCGCCGTTGCGCCCAATGAAAAACCAATAGTTACGGTTGTCCCGCAAACAATCGGCGAAGACACGACCAAGACTTTCTGCTTGGCCATCACCGACCCGAACGCTTTGGACACGCACACCGTCACGGCTTGCACACCGTCAACGGTGGGCGGCACGGCAACGGCGGTCGTTGACAACGTGGCGCACACGTTGTGCATTTCTTACAAATCAGCGCCCAACTACAACGGTCAAGACACGGTGTGTTTTATCGTTTGCGACAACGGTATTCCGTCGAAATGCGATACAGTTAAGGTGCCAATTACGGTCACGCCGATTAACGACAAACCCGTCGTTGTCGTCACGCCCGTTGTGATTGCGGAAGACTCCGTCGTCACTTTCTGTATGCCTTTCACCGACCCCGACGTTGGACAAACGTTTGCCTCAACGCTTTGCGGTGTAGGACACGGCACGGCAACGACAACAATCGTGGGCAACACGGTCTGCGTGACTTACACACCGACTTTGAATTACAATGGTGCGGACACGGTCTGCGTGATTGTGTGCGACAATGGTGTGCCATCAAAATGTGATACGGTTAAAGTGCCAATCACTTTGACGCCCGTCAATGACAAACCCGTTATCACGGTCGTCACGCCTAAAACAACGGTTGAAGATTCAACGATTATTATCTGCACAACCATTACCGACCCCGACGGCGGCACGCCCACATTCGCAGCAACACTTTGCGGTGTTCAAAACGGAACAGCAACGCCAACGGTAGTCGGCAACCAATTGTGCATCACTTATACACCGACACTCAATTACAGCGGTAAGGACACGGTTTGCGTCATTGTTTGCGACAACGGTACGCCGTCGAAGTGTGATACTTTGAAAATCCCAATCGTGGTAACAGCCGTCAACGACAAACCCGTCGTAACGGTCACGCCCATAACGATTAAAGAAGATTCAGTCGTCACGTTCTGTATGCCTATCACCGACCCCGACGTTGGTCAAACGTTTGCCTCAACGCTTTGCGGTGTAGGACACGGCACGGCAACGACAACAATCGTGGGCAACACGGTTTGCGTGACTTACACACCGACTTTGAACTACAATGGTGCGGACACGGTCTGCGTGATTGTGTGCGACAACGGTTTGCCATCGAAATGTGATACGGTTAAAGTGCCAATCACTTTGACGCCCGTCAATGACAAACCCGTTATCACGGTCGTAACGCCTAAGACAACGGTTGAAGATTCAACGATTATTATCTGCACAACCATTACCGACCCCGACGGCGGCACGCCCGTATTCGCAGCAACACTTTGCGGTGTCCAAAACGGAACGGCGGTCCCCTCAGTAATTGGCAACCAATTGTGCATTACTTATACGCCGACGCTCAATTACAGTGGTGCAGACACGATTTGCGTGATTGTTTGCGACAACGGTGCGCCGTCGAAATGCGATACTTTGAAAATCCCAATTGTGGTAACGCCCGTCAACGACAAACCAGTCGTTATCGTTACGCCCGTTGTGGTTAAAGAAGACACGACGGTTGTCCTTTGTTTCCCAGTTGTTGACCCCGATGCGGGTTCGGTCTTTACGGCAACGCCTTGCGGTGCCAAAAACGGCACAATCACGTCGGTTATCACGGCGGGTCAAGTGTGCATTACCTATACACCGACGCCAAACTATTACGGAACCGATACGCTTTGCGTGATTGTTTGCGACAATGGCAACCCATCGAAGTGCGACACGGCTAAGATTCCCGTAACCGTTACGCCCGTCAATGACAAGCCAATTGTGCCAGACGCAACCGCTTCGACGCCCAACACAACGCCCACAACTTTGTGCGTTGCCATCACGGACGCCGACCCACTCGATACGCACACGTTCAGTTTCTGCGGTGTGCCAACGCTTGGCACGGCAACCGCCGTCGTTAACAACACCACGCACCAACTCTGCGTCACGTACACGCCAACGGCGGGTGCAGTTGGCACCGACCGTGTTTGCGTGATTGTTTGCGACAATGGTTCACCATCAAAATGCGATACAACTGATTTGACGTTCATTGTTGGTTCAACGAACGACAAACCCGTTGCAACGAATGACATCAACAATACATTGAAGAATGTTCCCGTCTCGGGCAACGTCAAAACGAATGACTCCGACCCGAACAACCACGTGTTAACGGTCAACAGTACACCCGTTTTGGCACCAGTAAACGGTACAATTGTTTTAAATCCAAACGGTACTTACACGTACACGCCTAATCCAACTTTCGTTGGCACGGAAACGATTAAGTATCAAGTGTGCGACAATGGCACGCCAAACCTTTGCGACACCGCAAGTTTGGTGATTGAAGTACGCGACGTCGCACCAACGGGCAATCAAGCACCCGTCGCAACGGACGACAACACGTCAACACCAGCGGGTCAACCGATTACAATCGCGGTTAAAGCAAATGACTTTGACCCACAAAACGGTATCATTGGCAACCCAACTTTATTCGGTACACCAGTCGGCGGGGTCCCCTCAGTAAATCCTGATGGAACGGTCTATTTTGTACC
>JAYUKJ010000694.1:0-2902 GCA_043764555.1 Saprospiraceae bacterium | reverse complement strand
TTTTGTTGCGAATGCCGTCATTGATAAACGCTTTTCCCGCCGCTTCCAATTGCGCGTCCAATTTTTCGGACGTAAAGGCTTCGTTCAACAGTTTTGGGCAACTTCTACTTGCGCAATTGGCCACAAAATGAATGCGCGGGTCGTCGAATTTAGGGCGCAAAATGCCGTGTTCGATGTTGTTCAGATTGTAGGTTTTTCCTTCAATTCTAATGAAATTAATCGTCCACGTATCGCTCACAAACGGAATCCCTTTTTTAATATCTTTAATGCTTTTTACAGGATAATTATTGCATATTAGCTTGATTGTGAACGCATTATACGCATTTATCCAATACGCCATTTGCTCATTGCGTCCCCAATTTTTCTCATTCGGATGGTTTTTTGACAACAAATCCAAGTACCTATTAAACGCCGAACTGTCCTTAATAAAACCTTCGTAATTCACAAAACCTTCCTCATTGACGTACTGTCGCAACAGGCTGTCAAACAGCGCGTGGTTAATCGGTTTTGATTCCGAATTGTAATTTTTGACTTTAAAACAAGCCGTTATTGAGGTCGCTATCAAAGCGAGAATAATGATTTTTAAATACCGCATTTTTTTATTTTTTTAGAACTAAAACTTGTAAAACTTTAAAAGATTTAACGGGATTTTAGATTATACCAAACGATCGTTTGAATTGATTTTTTAACAGAAATTTAGATTATACCAAACGATCGTTTGAATTGAATTAATGAGTGATTTTTAGTTGCATTTTCAAGCTATTTAATTCAAATTATTTAGCAATAGTTTTTAGCGATTTTTTAGCGCTCCAATAAGTTCTAACTTATTCAAAATCAACATTTTATAAAGAAAATAGGACCCCTCAGTATAAAGTCGTTTTTTTCGTTAAAATGCTTAAAATGCTTAAAATGAAAGCGCAAAGAATGATTTTTATTGCTTAGTTAATTGAATTAAAAACAAACGATTTCAATTGAATTAATGTACGATAGAAAAGCGTTTTTAGATTTTTGGAATGGCAAATAATTGATTAATTGTCAACGATAAAAACCAAAAATACGGAGGGGGTATCACAAAAATTTCACAACGACTGAAATGATATTGGACCATTGGCGCGCGCACCAATGGTCCAATATTTTAGGGACACAACAGCGTTTTTCAACCTTTCCAGAACAAACCGACGCGGCGTTTCGCATCTTCACGGACGTTGAAGTAGAACAGATTCAAGTCACCGATGTGATAATTAGGCGTTCGATAAAGAAAACTACCGCGAAATTTTGGCTTTGAAATCCACAGAATGCCGTTGTGGATTTCGGTATTGATGGTTTTTACGGACGCTTTTTTGAAGCCAATCAAGACACTGCCTTCGTGATTTTGAGCGGAAACGATGCCTTTTTCGGTCGTCATACTGAGGGGGTTGACGACGGCAATGTTGTCGCCGAGCGGCAATTTTTTAGGTTCGTGACCCGTCAAAAACGTGCGCCATGAGCAAAAACAACCCGTTTGTTCGGGTTTATCGCAAGGTTTTATGTCGGAAAACGCATTTTTCGGAACGGGCATTCCGACGAGATACGCCACGACAAGCCGATTTTTAAGCGCCGTTCGGTCAAAAAAATCTTTCATCAAATGCGCCGCGTGCTGCGTGCCTTGCGAATGCGCGGCAATGATTATCGGGCGCCCGTTGTTCCAATTTTTCAAATAATGAACGAAAGACGCCTTCACATCTTCGTAGGCAAGCGCGAGTGCCGCGCGACTCGACGCCGTGTCGGGACTCACATAAACGCCGTAATACGCCTGTCGATAACGCGGTGCGTAAATGCGCCCTGCCCCGTTGAAAATAGAGGATTGAAAGAGGATTGTGCCTTTGTCGGTCTTGTTATTTAAGGCATTATCGGCAAGGTCGGCGTTCCATAATTGGGTCCCTTTTTCAAGCGTAAAAGTAGTTGGATGCAGAAAAAAAACGTCAACTTGAGCCGTAGATTGCTCGTCTTGTACGCCTGAATTGAGCGGAATCGAGTCCGAAAAATCGCGTTTATCGGGCAGCGATGCCCAATTTTTCAGCTCGGCATAGTTCGGTGAAACGGACGTTTTAGAGGCGTCGAAAGCGCTTGTCGGCAACTTAGATTTCAGCGATGTGCAAGCGTTGAACATCAGGCAAACGACGCAAAATAGCAGAAAAATGCGTGAAAAATGCGTTTTTTTGACATTTTTAACCGCTAATACTGAGGGGTCCGTTTTACTTGTGTCTGAATTTACAATGTGAATCATTTCAAGAATTAAGATTAAATGAAGAGAATTAACTTAACGAATTTTATACATACATTGGCTACTGAAAACCTTATTCGTATCAACTTTCCAAAAGTTAAAAACTTTTGAAAAGTTAGTACCTTTAAATGTCCATTAGAATGAGCCAATGGCTATAATTATATTTGCAATTACTAATATCAGAGGAATGCCAAAAGCAACAATCAACCACGCCCAACCACTTTGCGGTTCCTTTGCGTTGATGGCTTGCAGGGCGTTTACGACACTCGCAATCGTGAAACCGTACCCGACAAAAAACGTGAGAATGAAGATAGTTCCGACCACTGCAGAAACATCGATAAAAATCGCCGATAAAGCGAGTATGAACGTCAAAAAAATCAAGCTGACGCCCCAAAGAAAGCGTTTGACGGCGCGGTTCGTCCATTTATTTGTTCCATTTTTAAGCGGTGAATTTTTATCGTTCTTGTATATTTTCTCTCCTGATTCGGTCGTCGCGTAGCCATCTAAACGCTCTTTTTGGCGGCGTTCCCAAGCGGCAATTCTGTTGCGATTGCGCCAATAACTGACAATAGCCAAGGTTGCCAAACCGAGTCCGATGGTGCCTTGCAGGAAATAGACGAGCAAAACGGCGGCAATGGC
>JAYUKJ010000693.1:0-9946 GCA_043764555.1 Saprospiraceae bacterium | reverse complement strand
AGCGCATTTTCAACGGCTTAAAAATCCGCAAAGAACAATGGACAGCCGACCAAGATTTCAGAAAAGATATTCGTCAAACCCTTGATATGCAAGAACTTAAATCGAACAATCAGGTGCGTATGCTCGTCGAAAATTTGCTCGCGGGTTACGATAAAATCACGAATCGGACGGTTGAAGAACTCGGCGAAGAGTTGTCTTTTGTTCAATTAATTAAGCGGTCGGTGATGGGTATTTTTGGTTCTTCGGACTCGATTAAAGTGCGTTTGGACAATTTAAAAGTGAGTTTTGAAGCCGATTTGAATAAAGAATTGAAAGAAAAATTGCAATCGGGCGTCGTTGACGTGGCGGACAGCATTCAACAAATGGCTAAATTGATTGATTTAAAAATCAAAACGAGCAAGACAATTTTGAAGGATAATCACGAAATTTTTAGCGACATCGCCGACCGACGCGCCAATGTTTTGCGTGATTTGCAAGAGACTTTTTCAAAATTTATGAACCGTTCCGAAAATTTTACGGATGAATCTTTGTTTAAATCCAAAGGCTCGATTGCGCCGAATATTGCTGCTGGCGGCGGCATCGCAATCGTCGGCATCATCCTCGCAGCGGTAACAAAAGGCGCGGTTATGGACGTGACGGGCGGCATTTTGACCACAATCGGCTTGCTTTTCGCGGGGGCGACCGCGGTCATGAAACGTGGTCAGATTTTGGAAGGTTTTAGGAAAGAAATCGCGAAAGGACGTTTGCAACTCGAAGAAGAAGTGTCGGAAAGGTTGGCAACTTACGTTCGGAGCATCAAAAATAAAATTGATTTGAATTTCACAGAATTCGACCATTTGTTGGAATCAGAAACGGCGCAAATTCAAAGCCTTGAAGAACGCCAAGAGGGTTTGAAAAATCGGGTATTGAGTTTGCAAAATGAGTTGACGAATTGATTTCCAACGTCGTCGAGGTTTGAAACCTCGACGACGTTTTACCTAATTTTAAGGTTTTATACTGAGGGGTCCTAAATTTGAGTCCACGGATGTGTCAAAAAATGAATTGTACATTTATATTTGACCCGTTTTTAAACAAAACATCAAAAAACGCTGTAATTAATCATTAAAAAAATCCTCTAAAATGAGAAACTTCTTTCCAAATATAGAGACGGCAGTTATCGCCATTTTCATATTATGCGTTGCGCTTTGGGGCGCGTCGCGTTGCAAAAAGAAAAAAGATGAAGCCTCCATCCGCAACGCAACGGAAATCGCGGTGAATCCATTGGATACATTGCCTTCGCCCGCTTCAACGCGTCCTTTGCCGCCCGTTTCACGCCCGCCCGCGACGGCTTATGACCCGACTGCGATGCCTGCTTCAAGCATTCCGAATGGTCAACAAGTGCCACAATCGTATTCGACGCAGCCTTTGCCTTCGTCGCCGACAATGGCAAAACCGACCGCCGTGCCGATGCCTTCAACCGCACCGACAACGCCGCAAATGAGTGGAAATGGACAGATAACGACGGTGACGACAACACCAAAATCAATAGCAGCAGAACCAAGCGGCGGTGCGGGTTTATACGTGTTAATCAATGGTTTAAATGTGCGCGGAAAACCTGATTTGAAAGCAAAATCGCTGGGTAAACTCAAACTGAACGACCAAGTAACGTTCATGCAAGAAGTGACCGACATCGCGCAACCCGTTCGCCTTGCCGACGGCACGACGATTACAAAACCGTGGTTTAAAATCAAAACAAAGCGCGGGACAATTGGCTGGGTGCATGGTTCGGGCGTTGATTTTTATAAACGCAAACCGGGAGAAGGACTATAGAAATTCCAGATTTCAGATTTCAAATTCCAGATTCTAAATTCCAGATTTCGCAATGAAACAAATTGATTTTCAATTTGTTATAAGATGAGATGTCAAACCCGTATTTATCATAACGTTGCGAAGGCTTATGGCTTTCGCAACGTTTCATTTTTTATAAAAAGAGCTAAAATGAGAGAGGAAAATCTATTGTTAATGCGCCCCGTTTTGAATATCGAAACGGGAGAATCAAGCGTTATTGAGCAATTTCAAAATGTGGCATTGCGCCCGATTTTGAAGTTTCAGCACGATTTATACGTGGCTTTGTTCAGAAATTACATCGAAAAACGAAAAAATACGTTTGTAGCCTTATCCAAAGGGCAACGACAGGCTTATATTTTGGCGTCGATTAAAGACGATTTAAAGTTTAAAAATCGCTTATTGGGCGTGGCAATTGGGCATTTTACAGTGGCTGAATTTGCCATTTTTTCAGAAAATGAAGCAGAATTGACCCGCCGATTCACCGATTTAGTAGTTCAACGTTTGCAATCAGCGGTCTTAGAATTGGTGTAAAATTTATAATGCGTTAAAGAATAAAGGATTCATCTTTCCAAAAGTTTTTAACTTTTGGAAAGATGAATCCTCCATAAATCCGCGTAATTTTAATTTTTCAAAAACGATTTTGTTGCCAATATTATCCCATTTTCATCTGCCAATTTTGCCCAATATATACCATTTGGAAACGGAGAGACATCCATTTTAACCCGTTGTTCCTGCTCGTTTTTAACGGTTTTTTGAGCCATAGTTCTACCCGAATTATCTGAAATCATCAACGAAAAAGAAGCCGTTGGAAGACTCGTTTTCACATCAAAAAAGACTTCATTAGTCGTCGGATTTGGAAAAATGGACAACGAAGAGGACCCCTCAGTATAAACGTCATTTTTGACGGACGTATTGATTTTCAAATACTTATATTCAGCTGACGTGATGGAATCCGCGGCGTTTGTCGTCAAAAGCGCAATTGGTTCTTTCGACAAATTGCTCCAAAAATAGTACTCAATCGTGGTATTCTGCGGCTGTTGTTGCCCCATCAAAACGAGCGATGTGATGTCAAGCCACAGAATGCTTATTTTCGCTTCAATCTTCGTATCGGTCACTTCGTAACGGCGTTCTCTGAGGACTTCGTAGCTACCGCCCGGAATTAAAAGCGTACCAAACGCATCGGTTTTGTCTTGTCTGTCTGTTTGAAAACGTACGCGGATGGAATCAGGTCGAATCGGCAAGAGGCTCAAAATTGTATCAGGCAGAATATCCGTCGCAAACGCAACAATAAAGCTCGATTGACTGCGATTTGTCGTGTTGAAAGCAAGCGGTGCGCGGCGTTCAAGGACGGGCTGAAGAAATCTGGCCACAACGGGCAACTGAAAACCGCCCAAATTGACGTTTTTGAAACCCAATAAATCAAACCGCGTGGCTGATTTATTGTAAGCCGCAAGTTGTCCGCCGCCTATATCAACCATGAGTTTTGCCGTCGGAAATTGGCGCAAAAGTGCCGTATCGGTTGCCGCCAAATAACGTTCCGTTCGCTTTGCCGTGCTGTTCGCCGCGGAGCGTAGAAAACTAAAATCCCACCTTTGAGCCGTCGCGGAAGCCGCCGAAAGCCGCAGCGACCGCGTAAATTGAGGCAAAGCGGTTGCCGTTTGAAGTGAGTCGTTTACCGAAGGAAAATAAGCATCGGTAAGCGTAGTTTGCGCGGTTGTTTTTATTGACATTGAAATAAAAACGAGTGCGTAAAGTGTTGTTTTTACGTTTTTTAACTGCATTTTAAATCGTTTTTTATTATTTTGAAAAGGATAAAGTCAACGGTGTAAAGAAAATAGGACCCCTCAGTATAAAGTCCTTTTTAGACCGAAATTCGTGCTAAAATCAGGGTGCAAGTCGCGCCATCTTCCAATCGCCTTTTTCCGTTTTTTCATAACGAATACGGTCGTGCAAACGGCTACTGCGGCCTTGCCAAAACTCAATTAAAGTGGGCAACAAAATGTAGCCACCCCAATGCGGCGGTCGCGGAACTCCCTCCGTATTTTCATATTTTTGCGTGAGTTTTGCGAGATTTTCTTCCAAAATTGACCTATTTGGAATGATCTGGCTTTGCGGCGACGCCCAAGCACCGATGCGACTGCCAAAAGGTCGGCTGTTGAAATAAGCATCGGAATCGGCTTCCGCAATCTTTTCAACGATGCCTTCAATGCGGACTTGCCGTTGCAAATCGAGCCAATTGAAGCACAAGGCAGCGTGCGGATTGTCGGCAAGTTCCACGCCTTTTCTCGAGGTGTAATTCGTAAAAAAAACGAAGCCTTCCGTCGTTAAGCCTTTGAGGAGGACAACGCGGGCTGAGGGTTTGCCATCGGCAACGGTCGCCAAAACCATGGCGTTTGGTTCCAACGTTTGCGCCGCAATGGCTTCTTGAAACCACGTTTCAAATTGTGGAAAAGGATGATTTGTGACGTCGGTGAAGTCGAGCGATTTTAGGCGGTAATCTTCACGAAGGTCGGCGATATTTGTAAGCATATTGACCTATTAAATTTTTCGTGAAGGTAGTGTGTTTTGGAAAGAAGAATTTTCAAAATAGTGTCATTTTCGATTTTGGGCAAAAAAAAACCCTGCCAAGGTTGTTGGACAGGGACAAAACAAAAAACAAACACTATGAACAAACACTATCTTATATCGAAATGATAAGCGATTTGAAAAAGAAAGAAGCCCCTATTTTAACTAAAAGGCTTCTTTTTTGAAGTCAAATACATTTATTTGACTATTTCTAAAATCATGTATTTCAGTATTTTAGAAAAAACTATTGGTCTTTAGAAGGATTGACATTACAAAAACTATTTATTATAAATTTAACAACTATCATGCCAAACGTTAAAAAAACCTTAATATCTGAAAATAAAAAAAATAGATGGTTGTGAGTTGCTGTGGAGAACGTTAATTGCTCAATTATTACATCAAATTAGCAGCCTTATAAAATGCTGTGTTGGGCAATTAAGCAACGAAACGTGACTAAGATAAAGTTTTTATATTTTTTATAAAATAACTATAATAACCTTTACGCGATCCATTTGTACGGACAAAAATAGTACCAATTGCGTTATTATGAGCTATTTAAAATTTAAAATTTATTATAATTTATTAATCGTAGCAATTCGTCGAGAATACGGTTAGTGACAAGTGAACGGCGGTCAAATTATTTTTTATTCTATTGCATGAATGGTGCCTATTTTTAGTAAACTTGGAAAGAATCAAGGAATTTATCGGCCGATGGGTTCATCGCTTTGTCTTTTTTCATCATCGTTTGAACCAAATAAAATCGGTCACCGACTAAGAAGCATTTGCTTTTTATCAAAGCGCGGTCGCCGTTGTATTGAACCCGCCATATTTTTCCTTTATTCGTAAGAATTTGAATATCAGATTGATACGTCAAAGTACCGCCGACTGCTTTCACGGATTCATTGACCGTTTCATCCAAAAATTCATTAATTAAATCCGTAGAATCCGCGGGAAAAGTGCCTTGCGGATAATCGCAATAGTTGACGACGTAAAAGACGCAGTCGGGATTTTTTTCTTCGGGGCGGTGCATAAACGTGTGATACCCGACTTCGCCGAGTCCCGTTTTTATTTTCTTTACTTTTTCCGTCATGTCGCCCGTTGGCGTGAGAACGCGGAATTTTCCTTCAAAACTTTTAAATTCTTTCCAAGTCAAAGCGGTAATTAAGAGGCTTGGCAAGAGGATAAATAGACTTTTCATGTCGCTGATACTGTTTTTTTAGTGAAAATGTGCCAAAATACTGAGGGGTCCCTTTTTGACATCTATAAACGTCAAAAACAGGAAAGTGTGAAAAAGAAACGTGGTTTTAAATGAATTTTATGATTTACGCTCATTTGGCACGTCAATCAGTTCGTTTTGTAGGAGCAACCGACAAAAGACTTTGAAACTATAACGACTTATAAAACGCAATTTTACTTGGAAAAGCTAAAATTTCCTACATTTGCCCGCTTTTAGGATTCCAGATTCCAAATTTCAGCCTTGAAAGATTTGAAAACTGGAAAACTGGAATCTTGAAATCTGAAATCTGAAATTATTTCATAAAACTACCAACACCACCGAATCATGGACGCATCAGAAATTAGTCTGATTATGGACATCGCCGAAGAATCAATGGACGGCGCGATTGACCACTTACAACACGAACTCCTCCGCATCCGCACGGGCAAAGCGTCGGGCGATTTGATTAGCAACGTCATGGTGCCTTATTACGGGACGCCGACGCCGATTAGCCAAATTGCGAATATTTCGACCGCCGATGCGCGCACAATCCTGATTCAACCTTGGGAAAAAAATATGCTTTCGCCGATTGAAAAAGGAATTTTTGAGGCTGCTTTGGGCATTACGCCGCAAAATGACGGACAAGTTATCCGCCTCACAATCCCGCCGATGACCGAAGAACGGCGCCGCGAAATGGCTAAAAAAGCGCGTCAATGCGGTGAAGAATCGAAAGTTGGCGTTCGTGCAGCACGTCAAAAAGCGATGGACGAAACGCGAAAAGCCGTCAAAAACGGTCTGTCGGAAGACACGGGTAAGAAAACGGAAGAAGACATTCAGGCTTTGACGAAACGCTATAACGATAAAGTAGAAAAACTCGTCGAACTCAAAGAAAAAGACATTATGACGGTTTAATTTGGGAAAACCGTCGGCGAGGTTCTAAACTTCGCCGACGGTAAATCTGGTTATTTATTTTCACAATCAATTTAAAATCAATCACTTATGTTATTTTTACAAGCAGGTGGCGCAGGCGCGCTCATGCAATTTGCCCCACTCTTAATGATTCTTGTTGTGTTTTATTTCTTTATGATTCGTCCCCAAATGACGAAACAAAAGGAGCAAGCAGCCTTCGCAGATGCGCTTGAAAAAGGAAAAGAAGTCGTTACAGCATCGGGCATTATTGCTAAAATTAATAAAATTGATGGCGGTATCATCACGCTTGAAGTCGCTAACGGCACCTTCATTCGCGTCATTAAATCGGCAATTTCTAAGGAAATGACGGAAGCATTTGCGGCAAAAGCGGCTTAGCTTTGAGCAATCAGCTAATTGCTCAAAGCTGAAATTTGCTAACAATCAGTAAAAATCGAAAAATGGACAATGGTTTTCGGCAATTTCTAACCCGTGAAAGGGCTGTGTTGATGGTGTGCATCGGCATTGCCCTTTGTTTTTGGGTTTTGAACCGCTTGTCCACTAAATTTCGGAAAACCACGCCCGTTCGCCTTGAATATTTTACGCCAAATGGCAAGGCTTTGCGCACAACGCCCCCTCAGTATGCGAACGTGAGTTGGCAAGGAACGGGCTGGGATTTGCTCACGGGCAGCGAGCCGCGCATTGCTTTGACGGTCGAAACGGACAGTATTCAAACTTTTTATCTCCGAACAATCGCCGCACAACAGCTTGGAAATGACGTTTTTAGCGTCTCGCCCGAGCAAATTACTGTCGAAATTGAGGACATCGCCACCAAAAATGTGCCGGTCGAAGCCGTTGCCGCTTTGTCGTTTTGGAAAGGTTTCGACCTCGCCGACGACATTCAGTTGACGCCCGCAGTCATTTCGGTTGAAGGCGCCAAATCGGTTCTTGAAAACCTTAACTCATTAAAAACAGATACTCTACACTTTCAAAAATTAAAGGATACGATTGTAACGACCGTCAAATTAATCCCAATTCCCATTCTAAAATTCAGTAAAATTGAAGTGTCTGCGCAATTAGCCGTTGAGCAATTTACGGAAAAATCTTTGTTCGTCCCCTTGACGATTCGCAACGCACCACAACGGTTGCAAATTTTTCCTAATAAAATAAAATTGGACTGTACCGTCGCTTTGAGTCGCTATGCGTCGTTGAGTGGTGAAAATTTTACGGCAGTCGTAGATTTAAAAAATGTTGATGTTAAATCTAAAAATAATACTGTTCCAATTGTATTGTTAAAACAGCCTTCGTTCGTCCGAAATGTGAAGTTCTCACCGCAATCGGTCGAGTTCTATTTTGAAAAATAGGCCCCCTCAGTATAAAACGCTTTTGGCGTCCTTTTTAACATCAAATTCACGTAATTGATTGAAATATCACGGTTTATAAAGCGTTATCTCATTCTAAAAAAATAGAAAAAATGAAAAAAACATCTTTGCTTTTCGTTCTCATTTTCGCCGTTTTCACGATGAGTTTGCCCGCGTGCAAAACAAAATCAGGCTGCAACACAAGCGGTTACACAAGCCGTATGGATTCTAAAAAAAATAAACGCGGTAAAACCAATTTATTCGATAAATCCATGCGGAAACGGATGTGATTTTAAATTTCAAATTTCAAATTTCAAATTTCAAATTCCAGATTCCAAATTCCAAATTATTAACCGAGAAACATTGATTATCAGTTTATTACGCTTGGAATCTGAAATCATTTAAAATAAATTTTCATGAAAGAGAATACAACCAAGACCAAAATCGCCGTAAAACAACCCGTTTACGGCGTCATTTCACCCACAATTGACCCAATTATCTGCGAATATTTGGGTTTCGCGGGACTCGATTTCTACATAATTGACGCCGAGCATGGCGCAATTTCACCATCCGACATCACAAACATGGTGCGGGCTTGCGAAATCGCGGGTTGCACGCCCTTGGCGAGGGTAGGGGACTTGAACGAAAAACTCATTTTGCAATTTTTGGACGCAGGTGTTGCTGGTATCATGATGCCCGGTTGCTCGACCGTTTCGGATGTCGAGCGGCTGGTTGCAGCGATGAAATATCCGCCTTTGGGCAATCGCGGCTTAGGTCCTGTGCGCTCGGCGGATTATATGATGCGGATGTCGCAATTGGAATATGTTAATTTTGCAAATGCACAAACCCTTGTCTTACCGCAAGTTGAAGATATGGAAGCCGTTAAGAATTTGAAAGAAATGGTCAAAGTGAGAGGCGTTGACGGCTTTATTATTGGTCCGCGCGACTTGGCGATGAGCATGGGTTTTTACGACGGACCCGCGCACGATGAAGTCAAAAAAGTAATTGACGAAATTTTTGACATCGTTTTGTCCGCAGGATTGATGGTCGGAACCGTCGCCGCAACCGCCGAACAAGCGGAAGGATTGACCCAAAAAGGCGCGGGATTGATTCTCAATTCCGTTCAAGGATTGTTGACGGCGGGTGTGAAATCGTTTAAAGAATAGCGTAACTTTGTCTAAAATTTAAAGAAATGGTTGCTGAAAAAATAAAGAAAAATAGTGTCATTCATGTTGACCCGAATATTTTGGGCGGAACACCCGTTTTTCGCGGTACGCGCGTACCCGTGAAAGTGCTTTTTGACCACCTCCGATTGAGTTCGTTGGATGAGTTTTACTTTGGTTATCCTCAAATCACGTCAAAAATGGTTGAAGAAGTCCTATTTTTGATGGGTGAAGAATTCGCTGCGTAAATAATAAACGACTATGAAAATTCTAATTGATGAACAACTTAATCGCCGCATGAAAACGGCTTTGGCAGATTTCGATGTCTATTTGACTAAAGATTTAGGTTGGTCGGGACTTCAAAATGGCGAATTGCGCGAACAACTCAATGAAAATGGCTTTGATTTTTTAATCACGGCTGATAAAAATATGCCTTTCCAACAGAATTTTAATCGGATTAATTTTAAAATTCTTCTTCTTGACATTACAGATTTAGTTTGGATAAACGAACAGCAGTTTGTCCCTAAAATCATCAATTTTCTTTTAAAATCACCTGAAACGTCGCATAAGTTGATACCTGTAAGCGTGGAAGGGTTGAGTAATGGGCGAAAAAATGAGTCGCTCAAAAACTATTTAGGCGAGAATCAAATCCTTTTTGTACAAACTTAAAAATCAAAAAAATGCCAACCTTAATCGTTTTATTCAACCTCAAGCGGAAAAAAACCGCCATCAAAAAATACGAGAAATGGGCTGCCAAAACGGACGTGCCAACCGTAAAAGCCTTAAAATCGGTGGACGATTTCAAAGTTTACCGCATGGGAAACATTTTAGGAACTGAAAATCCGTCGCCTTATCAATACTGCGAAATTATCGAAATCAACGATATGAATGGTTTATTTGCCGAAATT
>JAYUKJ010000692.1:0-2911 GCA_043764555.1 Saprospiraceae bacterium | reverse complement strand
AAAAAGCGGCTTTTTGCGTTTTATACTGAGGGGTCCTTAGAAACTTGTTTCGCAAAACTAAAGGTCTAATATTTAGATTCGAGAATGCCAAAAGCCTTTAAAACCAAATTATTTTTTGCTTTTTTGAAAAAATGACAAAATAAATATTGAAAATCTCAAAATCCACGCTACTATTGCCTTATCAAAATAAAACGCCAACAATTTAAACACAAATCAAGAAAAGACATAACAGTCGGGTGATTTCTTACGAGAGCGAATTGTGTATGCAATTCGCTTTTTTTATATGCTTAACTATTTCCGACGATGTTCCAAAAACGCCGTCATTTTGTCCATTGCGTTGCCCAACATCTCAACGGGCGGCAAAAAGACAATCCTGAAATGGTCTTTTTTAGGATAATTAAAACCATTGCCCGGGACGACTAAAATATGTTTTTCCTCCAATAAATCATAAACAAAGTCATCGTCATCCTTGATGTTAAATTTCTTCAAATCAATCTTTGGAAAACAATACAACGCGCCTTTCGGACGCACGCAGGTCACGCCATCAATCGCCGTCAATTGGTCCAAACATAATTGCATTTGTTTATATAAACGCCCTTCGGGCATGACCAAATCGTTGATACTTTGATAGCCACCCAAAGCCGTTTGGATGCCCAATTGCGCCATCGCGTTCGCGCACAAACGCATCGACGCCAGCAAAGTCAAACCTTCAACATAACTCTTCGCCCGATGTTTGGCACCGCACATAATCAGCCAACCAGCGCGAAAACCAGCCGCCCGATAATTTTTTGATAAACCACAAAAAACGACCGCCAAAGTGTCCTGAACCATCGGCGCAACGGAATGATGCGTGGCGCCATCGTAAAGGATTTTATCGTAGATTTCATCAGAAAACAAGATAAGTCCGTGCTTTTCCGCGAGGCGAACGATGCCTTCGACAATTGATTTTTCGTAAACAGCGCCCGTCGGATTGTTCGGATTTATCAAAACAATGGCCTTCGTTTTAGCCGTTATTTTGGCTTCCATATCTTTCAAATCGGGGTTCCAATCGCTTGCTTCGTCGCAGACATAATGCACCGCTTTGCCGCCCGCCAAACCTACCGAAGTCGTCCAAAGCGGGTAATCGGGCGCAGGAATGAGAACTTCGTCGCCCTCATTGAGCAAGGCTTGCATGGACATCACAATCAACTCGGACACGCCATTTCCGATAAAAACGTCTTCAATTTGCGTATTTTTCACGCCGATTGTTTGGTAGTAATGCTGCACCGCTTTTCGCGCAGCAAACATTCCCCGCGAGTCCGCGTAGCCTTGTGCATCGCGAATATTGGCAATAATATCGGCGACAATTTCGTCTGGCACATCGAAGCCAAACGCCGCAGGATTGCCGATGTTGAGGTTGGTAATTTTAAAGCCTTGTTGCTGCAAATGCAAAGCCCGCTCGTACGTATTGCCCCTAATTTCGTAGCGGAGGCTTTCCATACGGTCGCTTTTCTTGAATTGTTTTTGAGAATGTGGCATCGTTGAATAATTAATTGTTTGACAATAAAATTGGTAACTAAAACGCTATCGCTAATTGGTTTTTCGCAAAAAAAGGCTTTTATACTGAGGGGTCCCTTTTGACTAATTGCGCGCAAAAGTAAGCGTTAAGTCTAATTTTAAAAGGGTTATTTTTAACAGGTTACTTGAACTAAAAAAAGCCGTCCCGATTGCTCGGGACGGCTTTTTTTTTAACACTATATAACGTGTGTTGCATTCCTCTACCCTATTTTTTATAACTGTCTTGAATTGGTTCAACTTTTTCCCATTTGAAACCAAGCAATTCTTCCAATGCAATTTTCTTTAATTTAATATCACCCTCACCGCGCACTTTATTTTCTAAAGCGTCAAAATAAGCCTTGTTAGCCGTGTTGTAGTCCTCAAATTTGACTTTATTGATGGAAAACAGGTTAGCAATTTGCACTTTATTCGCCTCAGCCGCATCCAAAGATTGCAGCCGCACTTTCAAAATATCTTTCGATACCAAATACTCTTGATAGCGTTTCAAAATCTCGCCGCGCAGTTTTTGCTTCTTTAGGTTTTGTTCCGACTCACTAATTTTAACTTTGTTCCGTGCGAAAGCAACTTTGTGTTTGCGGACAATCAAATCACCAAAATTGATGCCCACGCCAATTTGCCAAAGCGGAGACGTCGCAATCCGCGTAAAACGAGACGTATCAATCGGTCTGCCACCAATTTCTTTAACACCCAAACCGTAACGAACAAAATAAGGAAAACTCACATCGTTAAAGTTCAGACCCGCCTGTAAATTGCGCGTCCAGTCTTTTTTCGCCAATGAAATCTCTTGCCTCTTTGCCTCAATTTCATACGTTGAGCCTTCAATTTCAGGACTATTTTTCCAAGCCAATTGCACCAAATATTCCTCAAATGTCTCGGGACGCACGTCGAGCAAATGATTTGAATTTCCTAATAAAGCAGATGTAGATTGTTGATTACCAACGGGTTGCGCCGACAGACGAAGGGCAAAAAGGATAAGCGTAAAAATCGTAAGTTCTTTCACAGTCAATTATTTTCAATTTAAAAAAATACCGAATACACCTCAATTTGGACAAAAACAGTACCAAATCTGATGTTTAGAGAACGCTCACGTAAACAAAAATATTTCATTTATACGTTTTATTTCATTATAAAGAGGAAGCATACCACATTACATTTACAAACACTGACGCGATAGAAAGCACTATTATTGAATTTGGCAGCTTTTCCTCTTTGAAAAAAGCCTTTTTGAAAAAAAAATGCGTGTCACGACAAATTTTTTTTCAAAAACACCGTTAAACACAAAAGAACTTTATACTTTTGGCACATCAAAAAATACCCTAAAAAGGTGAGACGCATCTCCTCAGTATTTTAGCGT
>JAYUKJ010000691.1:0-9954 GCA_043764555.1 Saprospiraceae bacterium | reverse complement strand
CATTAATTGCTTTTGCAGTCATTAAAAACAACAAATTATTTGATAAAAATCATCAGTTTTCTTTTGAAATATCATAAGAATCTGAATGACAAAAAATAGGACCCCTCAGTATAAAACGTCTTTTTGCGGTTCC
The DNA here is from genome assembly GCA_043764555.1 of Saprospiraceae bacterium. Lineage (GTDB taxonomy): Bacteria > Bacteroidota > Bacteroidia > Chitinophagales > Saprospiraceae > JAAFJT01. The sequence goes on along the minus strand of JAYUKJ010000691.1, from coordinate 9,821 downwards.
AATGCGTAAAACCACATTAAAAAAGGCATAATTAACGGTTGACTTCGTGAAATTATTTCCATTGAGTCAACCGTTAATTATGCCTTTGGGATAAAAAAGATTGGACAACTTTTAAAAAATTGTTCAATCGGGTGCATTACAAACGCCACGCGCTTATTGTTTCACAATGCGTTTGGTCACGCTTGTTTCGCCGTCGTTAATCGTTACGATGTACGTGCCTTGCGCAACGGTTGACAAGTTCAAAGGCATTGTGTTGATGCCTTCGCTCACGCTAAACGTTTGCGTTTTCACAACTTTACCCAAAACATCCGTCACCACGACGCTCACATTGCTCGTTTTGTTCACCAAAACTTCAATCGAAGACCCCTCAGTAACGGGGTTTGGCGCAATGCTTTTAACCGTCAAATACTTCACCGAACGAATAACGCTTACGGTTTTAGACGTGGCCGCTTTGCCGTCGTTGTCGGTGGTCACCAAGCGATAATACGCAACAATCGTCGGCGCAACATCACTAAAATTGTACGTTTGTTCCGCATTCGACGTGCCAATGGCCTTAACGGTTCCAATCGACGTCCAATTGTTTTGACCATCAATCAAGCGCTCAACGCTAAAGTTAGAAACGTTCTTTTCCGATGCCGTTGTCCAAGCGATTTGATTGTAATCGCCCGACTTTTTAGCGGTGAAGTTGGTTAATTCAGCGGCGAGAACGACACTTGGCTCCGTTGCTGCGAATTCAGAAAACGTTGTTGTCGTAAATTCAAGATAAAAACCTGTACCGTAATCAACGGCCGTCGGGGTGATTGACGTACCGCCCGATGTGCCGTTGTTGGTTGGGTCGCAATCTTCGGAAGCCACGGTTTTTTTTGAAATACCCAATTGGCTAATGGTTTTTGCCAAACCCGCTGCGGTGTTATAATCGGCTAATTCTTCATCAGCGAAATACAGTCTCACCGATACAGGCGTAGTTGGTATTGTTGTTGGCTTAATAGAAATGTTACGAGGCAACAATTTGGCGCCACTTACTGAGGGGACGTTGGCAGAACCCGCCGTATTTTCCAAATATTTAATGGCAACTAAGCCTAAATCATTGCCATTCGGATTGATTTCGGCGATAACGTTACTACCTTGAAAAAAACGAAACCAATTTTGACCCGCAACAGTTTGATTTGTAGCAGGGGTTGCAGCAGTTGATGGCGTATTAGTAGGCGGAAACGCCGCAACATTACACGTATTTGCATCGGCATTTTGAACCGTAGCAATACCACCAACAGTAATATCATCCAAATATCCCTTGTTTGTCAAAATACCCAGTCCTCGTGTTGTAATAATGGCGACCCGAAGGTCTGTAACACCCGCAGCATTGGCTGGAAATGTGTAATATCGCTTGACCCAGCGGCTGGATGATGCACTCGTAAATATTGGTGCTTTAATAATATTAGCGATATCAGACCAAGTTTCACCTTGATCTAATGAGTATTGAAGCGTGTATTTATTATTGAGTTCGCTTGTCTCATAATCTTCAAAAGCAGCCAAACTCATTTCAACTGTTGTCATGCCAGTTGTAGCAAAGGCAGGTAAGACATACCTATCCTGCTGATTGGGAAGGCAACTACTTGAACCAAAATTGTATTCAAAATAATTGATCCCCGCATATTTATTGACTGAAGGACTTGATGTAGAGGCAGACCGTACAGTGTGTACCGAATTAGAATCACTTTGTTTAGCAAAATTCCATCCAGTTGGCAAAGCTGTTGTTCCCTCAAAGCTTGTATTATAGGCTACTGAACTAATATCAGTTGGTGTAGATGCTGTTGAAAAAGCAATACTAATCAAAGACCATAAACTCGGCGTACCGCTACAAACAGAACGAATACGCGCTTTATATGCAGTGTTTGCGGTAAGACCTGAAATAGTTGCTGATAATGCAGCACTTCCTACAGCTACTATATTTGTCGTACCGTCGAAAGCAGCTGCGCTTGTTTTCCACTCCACATCATAGTCTGTCGGTGTACCAACTGGAGCTTCCCATTTAACTGTTGCACTTGTAGCAGTGGTTGCACCCAATGCGTACCTGAATGGCGGAAAGCAAGAAGGGGGTGTAAATGTGTAAGTCAAACCAGAAGGTAACGTGGCTACAGCAGCAAGTGCTAAATTATTGGAACTTGTGTTAGCGGTTCCAGCTAAAGTATTGTTCCAAACATTATTTGGAGATGTGCTTGTTGTTCTTCGATTGTTAAAATCAGTTGTAGAAGCACCCGTTAGTCCCACATCTGCGCCTGTCCAAACTCCAGAGCCACCATAAGTCATTTCTCCGTAAACAAACTCGACAACATTTGTGGTTTCATACATTTTGATTTGAAAGTTCCAGCGGTCTCCAACTGTAGCGGAACCTTGTTGACGAAAATTTTTCCACTGAATCGTTAGTACTCGATTGGGTAAAGTACCTGATGTCTCGTAACGAACAACACCCGTGTGGACTGCGGCAGATCTTGCAGTTCCTGCCGCCGTAGCGTTAGCAGATAAAGTGATTGCAGTAGATGTCGTACTTAGTATTGTTGTGGGTAAAAACTTTGGTGAACTACCAATATCACTGATAGGATCACCTACATTTAAGCCAGTAGTAACACCACTGGTAACTGTTAGAGAAGGACTTGATGCCGATGCTGTAACAACGCAAACTCGACCACCGTAGAGGTTCTCACCACAAGCAGAAATACAGTTTTTATTACTACTCAAAGGCGATGTTGTAGAAGCAGTAGCAACGCCTAACTGCATGTAACCATTGGCCGCAATACTGTACTGGGTGAACGACTTACCCGCATAACTGAAAGCAAAAGGAAAGTTAATCAAGGACGTTACTTGGTCATCTAATGGTGCAGTAGATGGCACAGTGTAGCTAAGTCCTACGGTACCTCCAGTGATTTCAGTAAAAGTACCAGTTGATTGACTAAAAGTGTATCCGCCGACTTGAGCAGAGAGATTAGTCAAAAGCGCAAGTGCGAGAAGAAGCGTAAAGATTTTTTTCATAATCGAAAGATTTAAAGAAATTGAACTAATTTAGATTTACAAATAATTTGGTTGTGGCGTAGATGCCAAAAGGCGTAAAGGGATGTAGATTGGTTTTATTAACATAAAAATAACGGATTAGACTGTACTTATCGGTATCAAGTCACAGTTATGGGGCAAATGTATAAGAGTTTTTAGATAAGTAGTTAACTAATTAACCTTTTGAACTATTTAATTCGTCGAATTGTGTCAAATTATTTGGAAGGGCGTCTTTGGTACCCAATAAAAGGTAGGCAGTTGTGTCTAACAATAAACAGAAGTTTGGTGTCAAAAAGGGCGTTTATACTGAGGGGTCCTCCTAAGAATGTGAAAAGCCGCCCCGAGTGTATCGAGGCGGCTAATGCAACAGTATATGTGGATTGTATAATTATTTCTCTCAAAAATAAAGTTGTTTCAACTCAAACAACTTTGTCGGCACAATTAGACGAAGCAAACGCATCAGGCTTGGCTTTAAACACAAAACCCATTCCTAAGATGTAGCCCATTGCTTCTTTCAGTGCGACATTCGATTGGAAATAGGGGTCGGTGTTAATGTCCGCGTGAACTTCAAGGGCGATGTCGTATTTGTCCAACAAATCGCATAAAGAATACGCGACGTCAACCGATTTGCCGACCTCCGTAATCATCCGTTCTCGAAGACTCATCGTCTTTTTTACTTCCCATTGGTGGATAAACATAAAACCACCTTTGCGCTCGCGGAGGAAGACAATCACAGAAGCAAAATGAATAATTTCACCCCGCACTTGTGAGTCCGTTCCAATGCATACTTTCAACTTGTTGCCCAAGGCTCGCTCTTCAACGATTGTGCGCTCAACGGCTTGTTTTAAGGGCAACTCGATACGCTGTCCGTTGAGCCTCCGCCATTCTTTTTCCATGATTCGTTTAACTTTAAAAAGTGAAAAATGTGGTTGCGAAAGATTTGTCGTTTAAGCCGTTTGGCACTAAAAACTGAACAAAATTACAACAAAAACAAGAATTTAATTCTTTTGTTGCAAAATTTACACAAATTTAATGTTACCAATACCGACTGCTTACAACGCGACTTTCGCTTTTAACTTTTTCCCTTCCTAAAAAGTTCAATGAACCTTGAATAATAATTTAACGGTAAAACAAGTTGACCTTGAAATCATATTGTTATGATTCATCCTTAAAAAAAACCGTCTCGAGTTACAAGACGGTTCCAAAACAACAAATTATAATCACATGAACTTTCAAAACCTTATTTGGTGGCTTCTTTAAAACGGCGTTTTATTGGTTGTCACAACACCCTTTCTTAAAAAGCAATACAAAGTTAGCACAGCTTTTCAATTCTCCAAATGTCAAAGCCTTACTTTGTCAATAATAATGAAATTAATTTAAAGATTTTTATTTTACCACTACGTAATACACTTATTTTAAATACTTTACAAATTATTTAAAAAATAAAAAAAATAAAAAAAATCACTTCACCTTACGCAACTTATCTTCGCCCGTCAATTAACATTACTTTTTTCACGTAAAATACTGAGGGGTCTTCCATGGAATTACTTGGCTTTCTATTCGAGTTTATTTTTCTCGCACTTGGCGTCTATATCTATCTGCTCCTGTCGGGTCGGCTGAATCTAAGCGGTTCGGCAGCGCAAAACTTGACGCTTTTCAAACAAAACGCGGGACTACTCAAACCGCTTTCGCTCGTTTTGGCGTGCCTCGCGGGGCTGTCATTGGCTTTACATTTGATTCAATTTATAAAAAAATGACCACCACAATCCCGCAAAATATCACTTTCGACGACTTCTTAAAAGTCGAAATGCACGTCGGTACCATCATCGCCGCCGTCGATTTTCCCAAAGCCCGCAAACCCGCGTATCAACTCACGATTGATTTTGGCGAAGCTATCGGCACCAAAAAATCGTCGGCCCAAATAACCGTTCTCTACACCAAAGAGGCGTTAATCGGTCGTCAAATCATTGCCGTAACAAACTTTCCGCCGCGCCAAATTGCCACATTCTTTTCCGAAGTTTTGGTTCTCGGCAGCGTCAATGCGGCGGGCGTTGTTACGCTGCTTGCACCCGAACGGGACGTCGAAAACGGACTGCGAATTGGATGACATTAAAATAATTATACGTGCATGATTCGTTGTAAAAAATCTTTCCAAAAGTTTGAAACTTTTGGAAAGATGAAGCACTAATAGACCTTTGCTCTGCATTCACAATTTTATCTTTGCCGCGCCCACTACCCTACCCAAGCCTTTCTCTTGCAGAAAAACTACAACCGAACAGTTTTTCACGTTCCAACCCGACAACGGCACGACCAAATAGGACCCCTCAGTATAAACGGTTTTTTTTGCTTCAAAATCACGCACAACGTTGTCGTGTTTCAACGTCTGACCACCATTTTCTCCCCGCTTAACCCGCGTTGCAAAACCACTTTCAACCAAAGCAAATTGTAAAACAGCATCCTTTGGCACATCACCCGTTAAAACGTAATGCACGTCAATATCACCGTCTTTCACGGTCGTTTTCAGCGAAATCTGTACTTTTGACGGCATTTCCAAGGCCAACTTCACGGCTTTAGACACATCATTGCGCCGCGAGCCGACCATCTCAACGCTGCCATTAATGACGGCTTGCGGCGTGTAAACGCCATTTGCCTTAAATTTCTCCCCATATTTATACTGCCTTTCGTCAAATATTTTTTGAGAAAAAGAATCCGTCCAACCCAGTCGATTCCAATACGTCACGTGAAAACTCATCGCCATCACATTAGAATCTTTCGCCAAATCGCGCAATACGTCATCCGCCGACGGGCAACTTGAACAACCTTCCGAGGTAAACAATTCAAGAACCGCTACGCCTTTGTTATTCGACAAAGGGACTTTTTCGGGCGCATTGTGAGCAATACTGTTAGTCGTTTTTTCAGGGATATTCGTCGAGCGATTGAACGCAAAAAACGTCATAACAACGCCAATTGCCGCAGCAATTGGAACTAAAGAAGGCTTAAAATACTTCATTGCAACTAATGGTGAATGATAAATGGTGAATGGTTGATGGTGACCGTGCTGAGGGCAAAAGTCTGCCTCAATTTTCACAAAATTGTTACGTTATTTTTAAATCAAGTCAAAATTTTAACAAATAGTTTGTTGAGCCAAATATTTAGCTAAATTTGTTCTAAATAATTGTCTAAACTGTGGTGCTTATGATTGTTTTGATTTATTTGATAAGCTATTTTTCGTCAATTTTTGGACGCAAAGAGACCCCTCAGTATAAAGGCAAAAAAAAGAATAAAATGATGCATTTTGAATCAAAATCAAGGATTAAAAGTCGTTTTCCATTCACAATTCACCATTTATCATTAACTCAAAATCTATTTTTTAAAACTTAAAAACAAGTAGCGAATTATGAAGAATTCATTTGCGCTTATTGCTATTGCAGCATTCATTTTCCTTTACGGCGGTTGCAAATACAACGGCTTAGTCAAGACCGACGAAGGTGTTAAAAACAAATGGGGCAACGTTCAGTCCGAGTACCAACGCCGTTCGGATTTGATTCCAAACATCGTTGAAGCCGTGAAAGGCGAAGCAAATTTTGAAAAAAGCGTCCTCGAAGGCGTTATCAATGCCCGCGCAAGTGCGACTAAAACGACGATTGACGCGTCTAATTTGACACCTGAAAAAATCAAGGAAGTCGCCGCCGTTCAAGGTCAATTTGGACAAGCAATCGGTCGTTTGATGAGCATTTCTGAGCAATATCCAAACCTCAAATCAAACGCCGCATTCAGCGAACTCCGCGCTCAATTAGAAGGCACCGAAAACCGCATCAAAGTCGCCCGCAACGAGTACAACGGCTCCGTAAAAGACTACAATGTCAGCGTCCGTTCGTTCCCCGAAAGCATCTTCGCGGGCATCTTTGGCTTCACGCAAAAAGGTGTTTTTGAAGCAGAAAAAGGCGCCGACAAAGCACCAAGCATCAAAGGTGCTTTTGATACAAAACCAGCTCAATAATTCTTTGAAATATGGGGTATGAAGTATGAAATATTTCATACCTCATACCTTATATTTCATACTTCAAATTTTCTGCTTATGTTTTCAATTTTCAAAAAAAAGAAAAAGCAATTCTTCACCAACGCCGAAGAAAAGCACATTATGTTGGCAATAAAAACGGCAGAAACGGCAAGTTCGGGCGAAATTCGCGTGTTTGTTGAATCAAATTGCGTGGGTACGGTTGAAAAACGAACGGTTGAGATATTCAAAGAACTTAAAATGCAACACACCAAAGAACGCAACGGCGTCTTGGTGTATTTGGCAACCGACAGCCGTCATTTTGCCGTCTTTGGCGACGAAGGCATTCATCAAAAAATGGGGTTCCAATTCTGGACAAACGAAGCGGCTACGTTCAAAACGGCGCTCGAAAAAGGTGATATTATTGGCGGTATTTGTACGGTCATTACGGACATCGGTGAGACCTTGAAAACGCATTTTCCGAAACCACCGCAAAAGAAAAATGAATTACCCGACAAACCCGTTTATGGCGATTGAAGGCAACAAGCTCATAGCCTCAAACTGCAAGCAACGGGCGTGTAACAATCTAAATGGCTTACAGCTTGAAGCCAGCAGCTATTTTACTTTAAAAACTGATTATCAATTGAATACGAAGAATAAATTATCTTATATTTTCCTCTTTTTGAGCTTCCTTTCGGTCACGACACTGAGGGGTCAACCACCAATTCCTGCGAAGCCTTCGCCGCCGAGATTGGTGAATGATTTCGCAAATTTATTGTCAGCCGACGAACAGCAACGCTTAGAAAGCGATTTGACGCGCTATTTTGATTCCACTTCTACGCAAATAACCGTCGTGACTTTGGCAGATTTGGGCGACTACGAAATCGTGGATTGGGCGGTTGAAATCGGTAAGAAATGGGGCGTTGGCATGAAGCAAAAAAACAACGGCGTCGTGATTATCGTCGGTCTTGCCCCTAAGAAAAAAACGTTTATTGCGACGGGTTACGGCGTTGAAGGCTTCCTACCCGATGCTATTTGCAAACGCATTGTCGAACAATACATCAATCCGAAATTCCGCGAAGGACGCTTTTACGACGGCTTAAACGGCGGTTTTCAAGGCATTCGCGCTGCCGCAAAAGGCGAGTTTGTCAACGAAAACGCGGGTAAAGACAGCAGTGATGATTTCACATTTTGGATTTTCTTATTCATCATGATTGCCGTTCTAATTTTCATTATTTGGTCTCAAAATAATCGCGGCGGCAACGCACAATACGGCACAAGACGACGCGGCTATCACGGCGGCGGCGGCGGCGGTTGGATAATTGGCGGCGGCGGCTTCGGTGGTGGTGGTTTTGGCGGTGGCGACTCCGATTCAGGCAGTTTTGGCGGCTTCGGTGGTGGCGATTTCGGCGGCGGCGGCGCGGGTGGCGACTGGTAGTCAACCTATTATAACGTTTTCCCAAAAATAGGCCCCCTCAGTATAAATGCGTTTTTTGATGCTTTTTTCAAAAAACATCAAAAAATAAGTCCTTAATTAAACCACATTTGGTTCAATTAAGGACTTGTTTTTTATTCTAAAAATTGAGCCATCTCATAACCCACAATCACTTTTTTACGCACTTCGCCCCAATGGTATTGCCCCAAAATTCCTTCTTTCCGAATCACCCGATGGCAGGGAATTAAGTAGGCAATCGGATTTTTTCCAACGGCTGTGCCAACCGCCCGAACGGCTTTGGGCGAACCAATGGCATCGGCAATTTTTTGATACGTTGTCAAGCCACCAAACGGAATTCGGAGCAAGGCTTCCCACACTTTCACCTGAAAATTTGTACCCGACACCAACAAGTGAATTTTAGGCTTTTCGAGGCTTTTATACTGAGGGGTCCTAAAAATTTGCGCCACGTAAGTCGCTGTCAATTCTTGGTTCTCAATCAGCCGTGCGTTGAGCCAAACTGATTGCAACTGATTGATTTCCAAATCTTTAGTTGTTTCATTGACGAATCCTAATTTGCAAACACCACGCGCCGTTGCTGCCAACAAACAGTCGCCAAAAGGCGTTGGATGCACGCCATAAAAGATGTCGAGCGCTGAACCACCATTGCGAAATTCGGCGGGTGTCATGGCTTCCAAAGTCGTGAAAAGGTCATAAACCCGCGACGGACTCGACAATCCCGCGAGGTCGGCGGCTTGCGCCAAATTCGCCGTTTCATGAAGTTTTGATTTCAAAAAATCGGTCGTCAAAAACTGCAAAAACCGCTTTGGACTGATGCCAACCCAAGCCGTAAACAGCTTTTGAAAATGAAAAGGCGACAGGTGAACAGCCGCCGCGACTTCATCAAGTTCAGGCTGATTTTGAACGTTTTTTGAAATAAATTCAATCGCTTCGGCGATGCGGTTATAGTTGACATTATCTCCCATTGAACAGTAATTTTTGTGCAAAAATACAAGTGTTCATCCTGTTGAAACAAGCCGATTCTTGCGGTCTTTTTTTTTAAACCCGCGCATACGCCAAACGCGCCAACAATTTAGCCGAATGATAGCTGTCCAAACCACTCACAGCAACCGTTTCTGCCGCATTCAAATCCAAATTGCCTTGTGCATCAACGCAATTTTCGGGAAAAATTAAATGCTCCACTTTTCCGATTAACATGACCGTATTATTGGCTTTAATAAAATATTCTTCGACAAATGACAAGCCCATTTTAATCCGACTCTCGGCGACAAAAGGAGCCGTAAAATCGCTCAAATACTGAGGGGTCAAACCTACGGCATCGAACTC
>JAYUKJ010000690.1:0-2912 GCA_043764555.1 Saprospiraceae bacterium | reverse complement strand
TACCCATTTGCCAACGGCAACAATTGCATTTTCCGACGTGATTTGATACATATAATTCCCTTCCGATAAATGCGATAAATCAAATGTTTCTGTTAAATTCGTTTCCCTTTTTTGAAAGACTAATTTGCCTGATATATCGAAAATATTGACGTCAAAACGGTTTGATACTGAGGGGTCCTCTTTTTTGAAATTGAGTTGCCCGTTGCTTGGATTTGGGTAAGCGGTGATGGTTTGTTGGGGCATTGGAATGGCGGTTTCGGAAGTCATAAGACCGTTGCCATCGACTTTTAAAACGTAGCCTTCAAATCTCTTAGGCACATCGTGCGTGTAGCGATAACCGTACATCAAACAGCCGCCGTCGCGCGTGGCAAGCAAGCCAAACATGACGTATTGCCCATCTTTTCCGTAGCGTTTTTTCCAAAGTGCATTTTGTTGTTTATCCAATTTTTGCAGAACAAAATAGGATGTATCGTTGCATAAAGGCGGATTTTGGCAATACAGTGGGAAATTGAACGTGCTTCCGATGTAAATATCCCCATTTTTTGTTGTGTCTAAGCTGTGTTGTGTTGCGACGTGTTCGGATGTATCTTGTAGTCCCAACATTTTAAAATTGGCATAACGCCCATTCAAATTTATAGTAGAAAAATATAATGTTTTTTTGCGACTTAATCCTTCCTCTCCTTCACCAGCAACGTAATAAGTTGTGTCTGTCAATCTTAACACAGTAGGATTAAGAAGGAAATAAAATGAAGGGACATATGGCATCGAAATCTTATGAACGACGTCGAAACTTGAATCAACACTCACCATCTTAAATCCGTCAAAAAAAACGTGTCGTGCGCTATCTTGCATGGTAATCATGTAGTCAAAATAGCCAATATATGGATTGTTCAAATTTGTAGCCGCCGATATCGAATCGCTCGGAAATTGATAGGTTAGAAAAACTAAATCCCCATTTTTGGCCACTTTTGCGCCAAAAAGCCGGGGTAAATAGTTTTTTTTGTAAGAAATACTTCCGCCAATGATTATATTAGAATCTCTATCAATGTCAGCAATTAATTCTTGTAGAATATTAGGCACTTCGTGGGATTTTTCGCTAATGACGTTTAATTGTTTGTCCATTTTAATGAGCCATAAGTATGATTTTCCATAAACAACATTTTGAGCGCCTACTGCTAAAAAACCGTAATTTGTTTTAAGAAGCCGCTTTATGTAACTTGGAGCTGAGTCATTACCAAATGTCAATGTTTTTATCAAAATGCCTTTTTTACTTATTTTGATAATAGAATTTCGCCTCGGATAAGCAAGTCCCCATTGATTGGCTGCGATTAAAAAGCCTGAATCGGGCGTTTCGATAGCAATTTCCGCAAAATCTGTTTTATTTTGATTGAAAATATATTCAAAAGACGTCGATTGACTCATTAATGAGCATGGAACCATTAAGGCTAATAATTGTAAAATTAGAAATTTCATCTTATCTGCTGTGTTTAAATTGAGCCTAATTTATCGTTATTAGGCTCAATTTGTTATTAACTTAATGTAATTTTAGAAAGTACTTCCAATGGGACAATTTGGAATACAAGTGTCATCATCACACATACATATCGGTCGGCAGAAGCCACTTCTATGGTAATTGCCTAAAGTGATAACTAACCTATGACTTAACTCGGTATGTTTTATATTTAAAGGTGGTTGAATATGAGCATGTATGAGACCTTGTACAAATGCTGAAATAAAATCTTTGTTAAAAGCATTTTTTTGGTAAGTTATTAAATTAAAATAATTTTGATAGTACCAATTCATATCTACTGCCTCTATACATGCTTTCATGTAGTAATTAGACTGACCAGGAATATCATAGGGGAATTGCTCTGATACTGAAAAAGTCAAATAATCTCTGATGTTGTCTTTTCCAGTTGGGTTATCAGGGGTACGATTTGCTGCAGGGATTGTAGTAACATCATTCGGATTCTCAATCTTTGAAAAACTGAACTCCAAAACTCCCGTGTAGTAATCCCGATAAAGAGGTTTAGGATATCTGGTATTTAGAGCATACCCGAGTAATTTGGCAGCGTCATACCCAACAGAAATACCCGTCGGAGTGCCAGTTGCGGGATTGCATATCCCTTCTTCATAGGCCCATCGCCAATTGTCGTTGGGTCCAAATATATCACCGGGAGGCAAGAGTGACGGCGTGTAACCTATCGAACTCGTCACATACAAATCTGCCATTGGAATCGGGTTTGCGAAGTTTGAACTGCTTCTTGTTCCTTTCAATGCCACATCGATAAAAATAAGACGTTTGTCTGCACCATTCACGTTACGATATTGTTCTCCGAGTTTGGCACGAACGATCTGATAGACAGAAGGTAAGCTCGATTCATCAATCGCACCATTTGCGTTTAAAGGAACCGAAATGCTGTCTTTTTTGAGTGAATTACTCGCAAAAGGCTCTCCCGCCGAGGCATAAGAAGCGTTGAGCAGCGCTTCGACATTCCACACAGTTGCGTCAACTGCCATCTCGTTACTCGTTGGAGATGCTGAAGAAGTGTTTGTCAAATCATTGAGCAAATTGCGAAATGCTTCAATGCGTTGCTCTTCCGCTTTTGATTCGGCAGTCGTTTGAGTAAACGATTGACTGTCATAAGCCGATTTAACGGGTGAAGCGTCCAAAGAGTGCGCGTTATTGCTAACAATGTCTTTTTGGCAACTCACCGCGATGATTGCCAAAAGAAGGAGGAAAAAGAGGTTCTTTTTCATTTTTTTAAATTATTTTTACGTTGTTAATTGTTTGTGCCGCCTAACAGCGCGCACGGATAAACTGTTTCGGTAGGTTCACTTAGTGAATCTGCCGATTTTTTTAGGAGGAATTTCCCATGGAAAAAACGTTTTTTGAAAAATTATGAATAGAA
>JAYUKJ010000689.1:0-2917 GCA_043764555.1 Saprospiraceae bacterium | reverse complement strand
TTTGCCTCCGCGCACTCCCGAATGCAGCCCGAAACGGCAGATTTCAACTTGTGCGGCGAGCGCAAACCCTTGTAACGGTCTTCAATTTTAATCGCAAAAGTCACGGCATCGTGCAGTCCAAATCGACACCAAGTTGAGCCAACGCAACTTTTCACCGTCCGCAACGACTTCCCGTAAGCGTGTCCACTTTCAAAACCCGCCGCAATCAGCGTCTCCCAAATCGCGGGCAAATCGCCGACGTGCGCGCCGAACAAATCAATGCGTTGGCCACCCGTTATTTTGGTGTATAAATTGTATTTTTTCGCAACTTCGCCAATAACAATCAATTTATCGGGCGTAATCTCGCCGCCCGCAATGCGCGGAACGACCGAATAGGTGCCGCCTTTTTGAATATTTGCCAAAAAACGGTCGTTAGAATCCTGGATTGTCGGCTGTTTTTGAATCACTTCGTTCCATAAACTCGCCAAAATTGACGCGACGACGGGTTTACAAACTTCGCAGCCGTGTCCCTTGCCAAAAACGTCTAATACGTCGTTATACGTTTTAACATTTTTTAATTTGACCAAACTGTACAACTCCTGCCGCGAATAGTCAAAATGCTCGCAAACGACGTTTTTGACCACGCGCCCCATGCCCTTCATCGTGCCGCCAATCAAATCTTTCACCATCGGCGTACAGCCGCCGCAACCCGTACACGCTTTATTAAATTTCTTCATAGCATCGACCGAAAACACGCTGCTTTCCGTCACCGCTTCGCAAATCATGCCTTTTGTAATCGCTTCACACGAGCAAATCAGCGCATCTTCGGGCAAACTCATGACGCCCGAGGACCCCTCAGTATTTCCTGCTCTTTTGGGCAAAATCAGGTCTTCGGGATTCGGCGGAAGGACGATTTTACTGTTTGTGGTTTGTTGCAAGAGTCCAAATTCGGCGGCATCGCCGACCAAAACACCGCCTAAAAGGTGCTTTCCGTCGTTCGACACGTTGATTTTTTTATAAATGCCTTTGGTTTTGTCTTCGTAAGTCACGGTTTGACAATCGGCTACGTCCACGAACGGATTACCAAAACTTGCCACATCAATGCCAATCAGTTTCAATTTTGTTGACATATCAAAACCCGAAAATGACTTTTGACCGCCCGTCAATTGCGTCGCCACGGCGTCCGCCATATCGTAGCCGGGCGCAACCAATCCGTAAATCATCGAGCCGTGCAAAGCACATTCACCAATCGCAAATACTGAGGGGTCGGATGTTTTCAAATTATCATCAACGATAATACCACCGCGTGGACCAACGGTCAAACCTGCCGATTTTGCGAGTTCATCGCGTGGTTTTATGCCTGCCGAAATGACCAACATATCCAAATCTAAGCGCGTCTTGTCCGTAAAATCAAGGTGCGTTAGCTTGCCATTTCCGCAAATTTGCTGCGTATTTTTTGACAAATGAATCGTCAAACCCAAGTCCTCTAATTTGGATTTGAGCATATTTGACCCCGCTTCGTCGAGTTGTCGCGGCATAAGTTTTGGGGCAAATTCAATCACATGAACGTCGGCAATGCCTAAATCTAACAACGCCTTAGCTGCTTCCAAACCGAGCAAACCACCACCTATAACAGCTCCTTTACGCGACGTTTTGGCGTATTTTTGCATCAATTCAAGGTCTTCGATGGTTCGATAAACAAAAACACCGCGCTTTTCAATGCCCTCAATCGGCGGCACAAAAGCGGCTGAACCCGTTGCCATGACCAAGAAATCGTACCCCTCAGTATGTCCATGATGAGAGACGACTTTTTTCTGCTCCAAATCAAGTTGTAGAATCGGGTCGCCGAGATGCAGTTTTATCTCTTTTTCGGCATACCAATCGGCGGGCGCCATGAGCAAATCGTCGGCAGTTTTGCCATCAAAAAAACTGCTCAAGTGTACGCGGTCGTAGGCAGGGCGAATTTCCTCGCCGAAAACCGTTATGTCGAACGTGCCGATACCCGCTTTGGCGACGAGTTTTTCGCAAAATTTATAACCCACCATGCCGTTACCGACAATGATTATTTTTGTTTTTTCCATTCTTGAAACCTTGAAAAACGTGAAATAATAACGTAGCTGAACGTAGCCTAATGTAGTCGGCAATTTTAGTTGCCGCTATATTTTACGCGGCAACTGAAGTTGCCGACTACGTTAAATTATGTTGAGAGAAAAGAGCTTGGAGAGCCGTTTGTTTTGGAAAAATTGTAAGGCAAAGGTACGGGTGCAAACAGTTAGAAAAGGTAGGTAAGGTTTCAAAAGCGCAGTAACGAAATTTTATTTAAAAATATACGCTGAATGAAAAATTAAATTTGTGCAATTTTATTAGAAAGAAATTAAATTTTATCCGTGAAAAGGGACCCCTCAGTATTTTAGAGAAAAATGCAGAAAATTGGAATGGAAAGCAATTCAATACTAAAGAAAAATCAGCTAAACCCCATGAAACACACCAACCGAATGTTATTTTGAGAACCAAACTAAGTCCTTTGATTTATTCGGTCAAAGACGGCATTTATCGCTATTCATTTTTTAAAGATTTCGCCAAGACCTTAAAAACGGGCATTTTTCAACCCAAAATCACGCTTTTCGCCAAACACAATTTTGTTGTCTCAAAATTCTGTGCTTACCTTCGATGCACAGAACAAGTTAAACGGCTTGAAAAGTCAACCGTTCAATGCGTTTTTTAGAGCCGTTTTCGAGAGTAAGTGGAGAGACTTTCGGAAGGAAAAAAGCGAAAAATGATAAGTGAAAAACGAAAAGTAAAGCCCACGCTCACTAATTTATCGTTTTTCACTTATAACTTTTGGTTGTTTGACAATTTTAGTGAACTTAGTTTGAAATAGCTAAAACGCGCCACCTTAGATTTTGGAAATTAGTCATGCCAAAAGCGGTCCTTCTAA
>JAYUKJ010000688.1:0-2918 GCA_043764555.1 Saprospiraceae bacterium | reverse complement strand
CCCCTCAGTATATGACGTGCTACGGCATCCCGAACATCGGGAAACGCCTAAAATGAGCAATTCCACGCGTCTAATGGCGCAGAACGGCGATAAATAGCCGCCAATATGGTATTGGAACCCATTTTTCCGACGCTTAGATTGCGGGCTTCTACCCTCGATTTTCAGGTTGATGTAGCCACTTTGCCATGCCCAATACATCCCGCGTTGAGGGTCTAAATCGCCACTTAGTGCGCCCGCAACGTTGGTCAAACTGTCGATGCCGATGTTAAAACGAAGCGTTTTAACGTGCTTGACATCCATTTTTGGCAACGCAATCCGTAAAGAATTGGCGTCAAAAACGTCCACCAAATGCGCTTTCATCGTGTCTTTGACCACCGTTTTATCGTCCATTTCCAGCTCAATATTGGACAGATAAAATCGGATGTTATCGAATTGAATCGAGTCGCCGTTTTTGGCAACAAACCACGTGTTTTCCACGATGGGTTTGTCGCCAAAAACGGGCAGAATCGACAGTTGTGCCGTGCTGCGATGATGGACGTAAAGTAGCAGAAAAATACAAATTTTGTTGCTCATAAAAAAATAGAATTAAGTAGCGCCATTGAAACCGTTAGGCGTCATTCAAGGCTTTATCCTATTAGTAACCTGTTTGCGTAAAAACTTGCGGCTGTTTAGGTCGAACGACTTCATTTCCACAATTAAGCAACGGCGTGAATTTGGATAGACCCTATTAAAGAAACGGATGGTTTTTAGCTCGAAAAAGGCGTTTTCCGATGTTCGGGATGCCGTGAAGGCGCCCTATACTGAGGGGTCCTATTTTTAGTCCACCGTCTTCCCCGAATGGTTGAAAAAATAGACATTATCCACGTAAACACGGCTGTTTGAACCGACCAATATCAGTTGTGCCAAATGGGCGCGCGCTTTCAAGTCCTTAAAATCGTTCAACGCAATGTCGTAACTTACCCATTTACCCAAATCGGGCGTGAAACTCAATTCATGTTCGCTGTCGTCGTTTGTCGAGCCTTGATAGACGCCGTTATCGCCAAAATCAACGAGTTTTACTTTGAAAGCAGCGGCGGTTGGCGTCCAAATATCCATGTGCAGATGCGTGGCGGCGGTGGCGTTGATGGGATTTTTACTGAATTCAATCGCGGCGTAATGGAGTTTGGTGTACCGTTTGGTGTCGTTGTTGTCGATAAATGCGTTTGTCACGTCGGCTTTGTCCCAAGCGGCCGACCATGTGTCAATCGGTCGGTTCACGTAAGCATTGCTGAATAGAGAAATGACCGATTGCGCGGCTTTAGTGGGTGTTGGTGCGGCGGTTATGTTTAGGCTACTGAGGTTGCTCGTATCTTCGAGAACGGCGGCGACAATCTCAGGTTTGTTGTCCAACAAAACGGCGTATTTGTTTTTAATGATGCCTTTGCTGTTTGGTTTTAGGTAGAGTGAATCGCCCTTATTTTGGTACAATCGGATGTAATCCACGTGCATTTGAGTAGGAAATGTCGAATTTATGGACCCCTCAGTATAAATGCCCGTGTAGGCGCCACCGACGGCAATGTTCAACAATAGGTAGTGCGGCGCGTGAAATTCACTCACGTTTGCCGCTTCGCCACCGCTAATGTCTAAGGTGTAATAGTTGACATTATCCAAATACATTTTGATAAATTGGGGCGTCCACACCATTTTGTAGAGGTGGTAATCTTTCGATAAATCGACGGCTGCGTCTTGGTAAAAGACGTTGTAATCGTGCGAGCCGTCGGCTTTGCTCCAATGCGCTGCCGAACTTACGCGGCGGTTGCCAACGCCTTCTTGCAATGCGTCTTTTGACCCCACTTCCATCATGTCAATCTCGCCGCGCGCGGGCCAATGTCCCGTTGCGCCCAAAGTCCAGAACGCAGGCCAGACGCCTTTGCCGATGTTGGGTAGTTTAATGCGCGCTTCGACGGTGCCGTACTTGAACTGCATTCGTCCCTCGGTTTTCAGGCGCGCCGACGTGAACGACTTGCCGTTGTGGGTTTCTCGGTGGACTTCGATAACCAAATGTCCTTTCTCCATCCGCGCATTTTCCGCGCGATTGGTGTAATACTGCATCTCCGAATTACCCCAATCGCATAAATCAATGTCGCAACCGTTGCCCATGTCGTAAGTCCACGTTTGGGCATCAATCGTGTCTTTGTTGAATTTTTCTTCCCAAACGAGAGTTTGCGCGCTCATCGAAACGACCGATAATAATATCCCGATAACGGTTAATGCACGTTTGTTATAGGTATAGGTATGTGTCTTGCTCATTCTTTAATTTTAACGTTGATAGATTTGACCGTAATATGGGTTAATAATGCTTTTCCCGAAGAAGAATCGGGATGTCGTAAGGACGTCATATACTGAGGGGTCTTATTTTTTTTAGACGTAAGATTAGGGTAATTTTTAGGATTTAATAGGATTTAATAGGATTTAATAGGATTTAATAGGATGCTAGACACCCCTCAGTATATTCCTACTTTTGAACCTTAAAAAATCTTTCAAAATTTTATACATCCTAATGCTAAAATACGCGCTTAATACTAAAAATACTGAGGGGGTGTCTAGCATCCTATTAAATCCTTTAAAAATCCTATCCATCCTAATTCAACAAAATACTGAGGGGCTGCTTTCCAACGAAAGCGGCCCCCTCCGTATTTTAGCCTCTTTAGTATGTGAGCAGGTCAAACAAAATGGAAGCAATTGAGTCCTTAACAAAATTATCGCTTTTGACAGGCAGCACTTTTTTATCCCCAAACGTTGTGCGTCTTTGTTATCTGTGACTAGATTTGCCGCTTTATTTGTTTTCTATGATGCTATCTGCACTGTTGCATAGTTTTTCAAACCATTTTTTTCTTAATCTAAAATCATCGTTGTATGAAAAAGTTCTTACAAGTTCT
>JAYUKJ010000687.1:0-9991 GCA_043764555.1 Saprospiraceae bacterium | reverse complement strand
CCTATTACAAGTGGTTCGATGTTGCCAATATTAGCCGCAACAAAAACAATAAAGAAGAAGATTTTTTAAAATATAAAGACGACAAAGACATGACAGAAGTTATTAATAGAATCCGAAAAGACAAATTGGCTCCCGACGAGTTCAAATACGTTTCTGACCTTCAAAGTTATGACATCTTCTTGGCAAGGAAAGATGAAGATTTCAAGTTGGAATTGACGCGCAAATTGGCGAGCCAAAAAAAACGGAGTGAGCGGGAACAAGCAAGAGCTGTTGAGCAAGAAAAAGTGAGGACAGAGCAAGAAAAAATGAAGGTCGAGCAAGAAAAAATGAAGGTCGAGCAAGAAAAAATGAAAGCCGAACTGTTTCAGAAAAGGCTTCTAAAATCAATAAAAATTTTGCTGCTCCAAGGCGAAACGGTGCCATCAATTGCGGAATCGTTGGACATTTCTTTGGAAGAAACGGCTGAATTGGTCGCGCTTATTCAATTTAGTTAGAAATTTGCAACTACGTATAAAGCAGAGGACTCCTCAGTATAAAACGCAAAAAAGCGACTTTTTCACGTGAAAAAGTCGCTTTTTTACGTTTTATACTGAGGGGTCCTCCCGAGAAGTTTACCAAGCCAATTTTATCCTTTTCAGATTATTGTCGCAGAGCATCTTTAAAGTTTTTCGCCCATTTTCATTGCCATTGTTCATTTTTAATTTAAAATAAGACGCGAGTATGCGCTAAATCACTATCATTACGGCGTTATTTTCTGTTCAAAATTTTAAATTAATTAAACAACCAGTCAGAATGAAAATCAAATTTCTAACCTTTATCGCCCTGCTTTTAACGAGCCAAACGGGTCAAATACTGAGGGGGCAATCCAAAAATTCCGATGAATGGAACATTGTTGCGCGCAATATTGACCCATCAAAATACTTCGGTGTTACGGTCGCAAACGGCATGATTGGCATCGTGTCTTCACCGAATCCGATGCAAGTAAAAGACGTCGTTTTGAACGGCGCTTTTGACACCTACGGGCGCGGGCGCGTGTCGAACATCATGAAGGTTTTCAGCTTCGCAAATATGAATCTCGACGTTGAAATGAACGGCCAAAGCCGTCGTCTCGGAAGCGCCGATATTTCGGATTATCAACAGACGTTGGACATGAAAAATGCCGCTTTAGCGACAACTTTCGCGTATAAAGACGTACTTTCCGTGAAACATGAAGTCATGGCGTTGCGCCAAATGCCGCACACGGCGCTGATAAATGTGGAAATTACGGCTAAAAAAGCGTGTACCATCATTCCCGCAAGCGTCATCGAATCGCCCGATAATTTGAAGGACGTTAAGAATTTTTACGCAGAAATTGACCGCCCACACATTACGATTCCTTTAATGACGTCGGTCGCCAAATCACCGACGGGACGCTTGACACTCGCCGTGTCAAATACGTTTCTATTTGACGAAAAACACGGCTCAGAACCCCGCGTTATCCATGAAGAATGGGACAATAATATGCATTTGCTGAAATTCAAAAAGACCTTGAAAGCGGGAGAAACATATCGTTTTTCCGTCATTGGTTCCGTCATTTCAACCGCGCAAAGTGCCGACCCACAAAACGAAGCCGAGCGCATGACAATTTTCGCCGCTTTGGAGAAAAAAGAGCGCATTTTGGCGCGTCACCGCCAAATGTGGTCGGATTTATGGCAATCGGACATCGTGATTGAAGGCGATGTTGCGGCGCAACGGGCGGTGCATTCGGCGCTTTATCACCTCTATTCGTTCGTCCGCGAAGGCACTTCTTACTCACTTTCGCCGATGGGTTTGTCGGGCTTGGGCTACAACGGACACGTGTTTTGGGACACTGAATTGTGGATGTTCCCGCCGATTTTAGCCTTGCATCCCGAAATGGCAAAATCGCCGATGGAATACCGATTCAAGGGACTCGAAGCGGCTAAAAACAACGCCGTAAGTTACGGTTACAAGGGCGCTAAATACCCGTGGGAAGGCGACGACACGGGGCAAGAAGGGACGCCCGTTTGGGCATTGTCGGGCCCGTTTGAGCACCACATTACGGGTTGCGTTGGCTATGCTATGTGGAAATATTATCAAGTGACAAAAGATAAAAAGTGGTTGCGGGAGAAAGGTTTCCCCGTTTTGAAAGAGACCGCCGACTTTTGGGCAGCGCGCTCGGAACTCGGAAAAGACGGCAAATACCACATTATTAACGTGGTTTGCGCCGACGAATGGGCAGAAAATGTGGACGATAATGCCTTCACGAATGGCATTGCGAAGGAGGTTTTGAACTACGCTCAAAAAGCGGCAACTGAACTGGGCGAACCCCTCAATCCGATGTGGAAAACGGTTGAAGACGGCTTGGTTATCCTCAAATTTCCCGACGGAACGACCCGCGAACACGCGACTTACAACGGTGAGCCGATAAAGCAAACCGACGTCAATCTCCTCAGTTACCCCCTCAGTATTGTGACCGATGAGGCGACAATTCGGAAAGATTTGGACTATTATTGGAAGACTTTGGGCGACAATATCCCCGGGATGAAAGGCTCAAGTCCCGCGATGGCGCAAGCGATTTTCTGCATTTTGAACGCCCGATTGAACAACACCGAAACGGCTTACAGTCAATTTCAAGATTCATACAAACCGAATGGCGCGCCGCCTTTCGACGTTTTGGCGGAGACAGCAGGCGGTACAAATCCGTACTTTGCAACGGGTGCGGGCGGCTTTTTGCAGACGCTCATTTTTGGCTTCGGCGGGTTAGAATTTACGGACAACGGCATCGTTCAAAAATATAAACCTAAGTTACCAAAACAATGGAAATCGTTGACAATCAAGGGCGTAGGATTAAATAAAAAAACGTATGTGATTAAGAATTAAGCATTCCACCACAATTATTTGGTAGGCGATTTTCTTACTATAAATAATCTATGCAAAAAGGGCGACCGTGAAGACCGCCCCTACGAATAGGGTTTGAATCTCGGCGTTTGTAGGGGCGACCTTAACGGTCGCCCTTTTTGCTTAACGGTCGCCCTTTTTGCATACTTAACGGTCGCCCTTTTTGCTTAACGGTTGCCCTTTTTGCATACTCAACGGTCGCCCTTCCTGCATACATTATTTACAGTAAGAAAATTTGTGAGAACCTACATGAAAACCCCTATTTTTGACTACCTTGTAGATGGTGTCTAAGTTATCCGTTTTCACGTTGGCGTAAAACCTTAAAAACTTTTTTTATCTGCATGAGAATAATTACATATATTTTATTTGCCGTTTTCTTCAATCAAAACACGCAGTTTCTAACGGCACAGGAAGTGCCGCGCACCCTCAATTTTACGAAAAACGACTACCACGCTCAAAATCAAAATTGGTCAATT
The DNA here is from genome assembly GCA_043764555.1 of Saprospiraceae bacterium. Lineage (GTDB taxonomy): Bacteria > Bacteroidota > Bacteroidia > Chitinophagales > Saprospiraceae > JAAFJT01. The sequence continues at coordinate 6,617 of JAYUKJ010000687.1, read as the reverse complement.
GCTCAATCGCCCGATGGGGAAATGTTTTTTGGAAATGGCGACAATTTGCTCCGATTTGACGGCGTTGATTGGTCAAAAATGCCGCTGCCAAATAAACAAATTATCCGTTCCGTCGCTGCCGACAATCGCTCACGTATATATGTAGGCGGTTTTGCGGAGTTTGGTTTCTTTGAAAAAAACGCTTTTGGCAACCTTGAATACACGTCTCTGAGTAAAAATCTCACGTTTGAAAAAGTTAGAAAAGAAGAAATTTGGCACATCGTCGTGACGCCAAAAGCGGTGTATTTCCAGTCTTTTTCAACGCTTTATGTCTTTGATTACCAGCAAGTTACGGTTTTGAATCCGCCCGATAACATCATGTTTTTAAGACCCGTCAATGGACGATTAATCCTGCCCGTTATCGCCAAAGGTTTGTACGAATTGACGCCCGACAATCAGTTTCGATTCATTGAAGGCAGTGGTTTTCTCACTAAAAAAATCGTTTCTTCCATTTTGCCTTTCGGCAACAACGGTCTGTTGATTGGCACGGCCCGCGATGGGATTTTCGTTTTTGAAAACAAGCAATTCAAAGAGTGGGCAACGTCGGCACAAGCCTTGTCGCGTGATTTTCAGCTCAATAAAGGCGTGCAGTTGTCAAATGGAAATTACGCTTTTGGGACGATTTTAAACGGCATTTATTTGTTAAAACCCGACGGCTCGACGATTTATCACATCAATAAAGAAAATGGTTTGCAGAACAATACCGTCCTTTCGATGCACGAAGACCGCGCGCAAAACCTGTGGTTGGGACTCGATAAAGGCATTGATTTGGTGGATTTGACGGTGCCAATAACGTTTTTTCAAGACAGAAGCGGAAAAATCGGGTCGGTCTATGCGGCGGCGGTTTTTAATCGGCAATTGTTCGTTGGCACCAATCAAGGTTTGTTTTACAAAACGGATGGTTCCAACGAAAATTTCAAATTGCTGAACGGTACGCAAGGGCAAGTTTGGGATGTGCAAAATATGGGAAATCAATTGTTTATCGGACACAATACGGGCAGTTTTATTCTAAACGAAAACAACAAACTAACTAAAATTTCCGACATAACGGGCGGTTGGTACTTAATTAAAGACCCCTCAGTATCGCGCCTAAATTCACCAAATTCAGCGCCAAAAACGGCTAATGCCTTGTTCTTACAAGGCACTTACACGGGCATTGCAGTCTATCGAAAAGATGCAAACGGACAATGGTTTTTTGTTAAAAAAATCAATGATTTTGCCGAGCCGACTAAGAAAATAGCCTTTGATAAAACGGGCAATTTGTGGGCAATTAACGCGTATCATCAACTTTTTCGCTTGAAAATCAACGAAAATATGGAAAATATGCTCGAAAAACGGGTTTCCCGATGTTCGGGATGCCGTGACACGTCCTATACTGAGGGGTCCCTTTTGATGAAAATTGGCACATCAGCGAAGTATGATTTTTCAAAAATAGGGAATGACTTGTATTTTAAAGCCGACGATGACTACCATTTTTTTGACAACGATAAAGGCGTTTTTCAAAAATTAAGGGACAATCAACCCTTGACGAATGCCTCATTTATCCCATCGCACTGGCCGTTTCCGAACGATTTGGATAATGCAAAATTGCAGGGCGGAACGGGCAATGATTTGTTGAAAATACACGCAGATTTCGTTGAAATATGGGCAAATAGTCGGCAAAAAACCCGTTTACGACTGAAGTTAATTCCCGATTATGAAGCCGTTTTGAGCCTTGATAGCAGCCGTTATTTGTTCGGTTTAGACGATGGGTACGCCCTTTTTAACAAAAAAAATACGCCCAATAATGCCGCATTTTCGCCCAAACCCGTCATTCGTTTGTTTGCAAAAGACGGCGCTGTATTCAACTTTTATCCTTCTGATTCGGCGAAAAATAGGCTGCAACTACCCCCGCAGTATCGGGCGTTAAGAATTAACGTTGCCTTGCCTTTTTTCACGGATGCCGCCCGTTTTAGCTATTTTTTGACGGGACAATCCACCGATTGGTCTATTTTAGAATCGACAACGTCTCATGAATTTGCGAATTTGACGGCTGGAAAACACGCATTTCGCCTGAAAAATGACATTACAAGCGTCGAAACGACCGTCGAATTTGAGATTCTGCCCTATTGGTACGAAACGATTTGGGCGAAAATTGTCTATTTTATGGCGCTCATTGGTATCGTTTTTTTAATGATTAAATTTTATAAGACTGAACTCGACAACCAACGTCTCCGCGTCGAAGCCGCGATGTTGCGCGAATTGGAACAAGAACGTATTAAAGCCGATAATGATAGGTTGCACGCCGACAACATCAACAAAAGCCAAGAATTGGCAAATTCGACGATGGGCATCATCCGAAAAAACGAAATTTTAATTGACATCAAAGAACAACTCGACGGCTTAAAATCGGAATATGGCGCGCATTTTCCCGAAAAAAACTACAAAAAACTGAGCGAAATGATTGAAACCAACTTGTCAAGCGAAGAAAATTGGCGCATTTTCGAGAAGAATTTCAACGAAGTTCACGAAGATTTTTTGAAACGCCTCAACGCCGAATTTACCGATTTGACGGCGGGCGATTTGAAACTCGCGGCTTATTTACGGATGAATCTCGCGTCAAAAGAAATTAGTCCTTTGTTGTATATCTCCATTCGAGGCGTCGAAAACAAGCGCTATCGCTTGCGCAAAAAATTGAATTTGAGAGAAGAAGACAATTTAAGCGAATTTATCCTGAAATACTGAGAGGTCCATTTTCTCGCAGTTCATGGGCATTTTTACTTATTTTTACTTATTTTTACTTATTTTTACTTATTTTTACTTATTTTTACTTATTTTTACTTATTTTTACAAATAAAATGTTTGAAAAATACACTGTGAATTTTATTTTGCAAACAAATAGTAAGACTTTTGGCGCTTATTAGTCGCAACATTTTATCTATTAAAAAACGATTTCCACATGGCAACCGACAATAAATTGATGCCTTTTGAAGGGCAACAAATTCGCCACGTTTGGCACGACGAACAATGGTATTTCGTTATTAACGACGTCATTTCAATTTTAACGGACACCAAATATCCGAAGCAATACCTAACAAAATTGAGAAAGCACGACCCCGAACTTTTCAAAGGGGGTAACGAAATCGGTTACTCCCTTGCCGTAGATACCGAAGGGGGAAAACAAAAAATGAGTTGTGCCAATACAGAAGGCATTTTTAGACTAATCATGGCTGTTCCATCGCCAAAAGCGGAGCCATTTAAACAATGGTTGGCGTCTCTTGGCAAACAAGCCATTGACGAAGTTGAAAATCCCGAACTTTTAACCGACCGTCAAACTGAAATTTACCGCGCAAAAGGCTATTCCGAAGAATGGATTACGCGGCGGGTGCAAACGATAGAAACCCGAAAAGCCTTGACCGACGAATGGCAACAACGCGGCGTCAAAGACAATCAAGATTACGCGGTTTTGACGGCGACGATTGCCAAAGGGACGTTCGGCATTGCGCCAAGCGAACACAAAGATATGAAGGGTTTGGGCAGTCAAAATCTACGCGACCACATGACGCCGCTTGAATTGGCGTTCACGGCTTTGAGCGAGGAAATCACGCGTACTGTGACTGTTAGGGACGACGCACAAGGCTTTAATGAGACTTTGGACGCGGCAATTGAAGGCGGCAGTATTGCGGGTGAAGCACGGCAAAATGCGGAAAAAAGATTGGGTCAAAAAGTGGTTTCGGCGGCTAATTATTTGGGGCTGATAGGGGAGAACAAGGACTTGGAAAAACTCGGCGATGGTGAATCAAAAAACGAATAAAACGTAGATTTTTAGCCGACAAGTAAGACCAATTTGAAAGCCATTTATCGAAATAAAATGTTTTAATTTGCTCAAATAAAGACAATTTCACGTTTAAAATCCTTAAAATAGTCCATTTTTAAGATTTTTGACATTTATACTGAGGGGTCCTTTTTTTTTGTTCCAATAGGATTAAAAAGGAAAAGAAAGGATTTATTGGGAAATCCATTAATAGGATTTTAGATGTACAGACGTAAGCGACAACCACACGCTTTTTGAATTCCAAATTTCAGATTCCAAATTCCAGATTCCAAATTTCAGATTCCAAATTCCAAATTTCAGATTCCAAATTTCAGATTCCAGATTCCAGATTCCAGATTCCAGATTCCAGGTCGGCTACTTGGAATTTGGTGTCTAAAATTTGGAACAATAATTCCGTTTATATAACTGTATTTGCGAATGAATTCGCAAATACAGTTAACGTGAGCGTATTCAATTTTAATTAAAATAATTCCATTTATATTCTTATTGAATTCCAAATTCCAGATTCCAAATTCCAAAAAGCCAACTTGGAATTTGGAATCTGAAATTTGGAATAAAATAATTGTAATTATGTTTAGTTATAATAAAATTATAAAGCGTATTTAATTTCAAATCAAATATTTGCAAATAAATCTTAAAGCCATCGTACCGTCGCTAAAACATTTTTAATGCCTCCATTTTTCATTTTTAATTTTTCATTCAAAATACTGACGAGTCCTTTTTTAAAAAATGGAGAGATTCAAAGTGGTGAAAATTCCTCTATTTCCTAAATGCAAATGTGTAGTTTTGCGCATTCTTTTTCTAAATTTTTTAATCGAAAAACCAGCTTAAATCATGACTTTTGGCGCGTTTTGTCTCATTCCACCGCTTGTTGTTATCGTCTTGGCGATACTCATTCGCCGTGCTTTTGAACCCCTTTTAATCGGCTGTTTGGTCGGTTTCGTTATCATCAAACCGACAGAATTTCCCGCAAATTTCATTGATGCATTAAAAAAATCTTTACAGCATGAAGACATGGTGTGGATTATCCTTGTCTGCGGTCTGTACGGCTCTTTGATTCATTTGATTATTCAATCGGGCGGTGTTTTTGCCTTTGGCAATTACGTTTTAAAATATGTCAAAAACCGACGCTCGGCGCTCATCACGACGTGGTTTTTAGGTCTATTTATATTCATCGACGACTATATGAGCGCGCTCGCAACGGGCGTAACGATGCGTAAAATCACCGATAATTACCGAATTTCACGCGAAATGCTCGCTTTTCAGGTCAATGCGATGGCAGCGCCGATTTGCGTTTTGATTCCGATGTCAACGTGGTCTATCTATGTTGCCAAATTGTTAGAAGACAATAAAGTCGTGGCCAAAGGCGACGGATTTAGCGGTTTTTTGATGACCATCCCATTCATGTTTTATCCGTGGGCGGCGGTCACGATTGCGCTTTTGGTGGCTTTGGGCAAATTTCCACTGTTCAAAAAATTAGAATTAGCGGAAAAACGCGCCATAGAAACGGGCGTTTTATCGCCCCCAAATTCCGTAAAAACGGCCATCTCGGAAGTGCCTACGGACTTGTCAAAAGCCAAACCGATTTACTTTTTTCTACCCCTCAGTATTTTGATTGCCGCAACGCTTTGGCTCGATAAAGACGCGCTAAAAGGTGTTTTAGTCGGCGTATCCTTTACGTTTTTTTACTATTGGTTGAGCGGTGTTATGCGATTCACGGACATCACGGACGGCATTTTTGAAGGCTTCAAAAGCATGGTTTTTGCCCTCGCTATCCTCACGATGTCTTACGTTTTGAAGCGCGTTGGCGACGAAATGGGTTTGACGCCTTTCGTCATTGAAGCCGTAAAACCCGTCCTCTCGAAAGGACTTTTGCCGATGATGATTTTTTTAAGTTTAAGTTTTATTTCATACACAACTGCTTCATCTTGGGGACTTTACGCAGTAGCAATTCCCATAGTTGTGCCTTTGGCGCAGGCTTTGGGTGCCAACGTTTGGGTAAGTTTGGCAGCGGTTATTTCGTCGGGTGCCTTTGGTTCCCATGCCAGTTTTTACTCAGATGTCACGGTCTTAACATCGAGTTCGACGGAGTGCAACAATATGGAACTGTCGCTGTCGGCGCTGCCGTTTAATTTGGTGGCGATGGCGGTGGCGGCGCTGCTGTTTTTGGCGTGCGGATTCTATTTCTGAATAGACCACAGATTAGATTGATTTAACGGATTTACGGTGATTTTTTTTATTCAAATCAAATCAGCGCAAATCCGTTAAATCTGTCCAATCAATGGTCCAACAACATCATAAAATGACAATTAAATCAATCAAAGTTTACAAAAAAAACCTCGCCCTCACGCGTCCTTACACGATTGCTTTCCGAACAATTTCGGACGTAGAAGCCGTTTTTGTGGAAATCGAATTGAAAAACGGGATGGTCGGTTTAGGCTCGGCCAATCCCTCAATCGAAGTGGTGGGCGAAGACGCTCAAATGGCGTTTGACCGTTTGCAAAGCGTTGATATTCAACAATTTGTGGGTCGAAACATCGGCGATATTTTTTCAATTATTGAAAAAATTGAGCAGATTTTTCCGCACGCGCCAGGAACTTTGGCGGCGATGGACATCGCGCTGCACGACGCTTTTTGCAAATATTTGGGCGTTACGGTGGCGGGATTTTATGGTCAAAAAATCGAAAAAATGCCCACTTCCGTCACGATTGGCATCAAAAACGTCGCCGAAACTTTAGAAGAAGCCACGGAATATTTTGACAAA
>JAYUKJ010000686.1:0-2924 GCA_043764555.1 Saprospiraceae bacterium | reverse complement strand
ATCAAAAAGACGGCACTTAGAATTCTGCCTTCGATTGCGTCGTCTCCTCCTTTCGCTTTTCGTTGCTGAATGATGTTAAAAGTGTCATTCGTCAAAAGCCCTGCTGCAATGAGTTGGGTTGGATTTTGGTGAAAAATAAAATCTGCCGCCACCAATTGCCCAATTTCCGCCTCGGCAATGGTCTTCAAACCATCATCAACAACGCGCAATTGATTCCGCAATAACCCCGAATTACCTGCTATGTCAATGACTTTCAAGGTTTTATTCCACAATTTTCTTGTTGAAGGCATCAAAGGATAATCGGCAACTAAAGTCTCTTTATCTTCAGTCAAATACCCGAAAACCGTTCCTTCCAAATTTCGAGAAATTTCTCCTAAAGCCGCTTCTAATTGTGTATTCAAGTTGGCAATGACCGTTGGTTTTTTCTCCAAAATGGTCTTGCGGATGACCGTTTGAATGTCGGTTGCTGAGAGTTGAATGGCTATTGGGAATCTGTCCTTTATTTTTTTCAAGTACTCATTTTCTCTCAACGCACTCTGCCCTGTACCTACCAAAATAAACTTGCCATCAAACCGTGAAGATAAGTCTTCGGCTAACAATTGCACATCAAAAGCGAGTTCTGTATTCTTATCAATAAACTGCTGCACCTCGTCTAAAATGATAAGGGTGCAAGGTATTTTATCGCCAAAAAAGAGGGGTAGAATGTCTTTTTTAATTGTTTTTATGAATTCCTCTCGCCCAATTTGCTCCACTTTGGGAAACTGTGCGTTGAAAAGTTCTCTTAGTTTAGCCTCGTTTTCTGCCATTTTTGGTAAGAGTTGGAGTACAGATTTAGCCAAAACTGAAGAGACAAAGAGGTTTTCAATTTCATCTTCCAAGTCTTCGCCCGCCGCTTCTACCATTTTTTTTAAGGCATCGTAAATGCCTTCTTTCTTCGCCCAACAGACAAACTTAAAAAGATGAAATTGCTGTGGCAAACCCAGAGCATTAAGAAATATTTGTAGAAATGAATAACGCATGTCTTTAGATGAGAAATCCTTCAAAGTACCAGAAACAGACAATTTTCCTTGAATCTTCTGTTTGCGGTCAATTTCTACAAAAAGGTCTTGAATATCCTGCGGCAACGGCTTAATATTTCGGGCTGTTTTGCCCGAACCAAAATCAAAATCGCTCCATAAATAACTCGCCATTTTCACTAAATGCGATTTACCACTACCAAAAAACCCACTGACCCAGAAAGCCTTTTGTTCGGTGCTGTTGTAATTTTGGAGGTAAAATTCAAGTATTTTTCTCAGTCCTGCATGGTATTCACCTTCACAAACGAACGTTTTTAATTCGTACTCGACAATAGAAGAATCTTCTTTTTCATTGAGCGTTCTAATCTTTGTGACGCCTTCGTTTTTAAGATTTACTTGCTCTGGATTCAGCGTAAATAGGTCTTTATTTTTCATTTTTTCTCTTTTAGAACGGTTATTCGTTTATTTATTGCTTAATTTATTGAATTTATCGCTTTATACTGAGGGGTCCTAAATTGCGCCCATTTTTGTTTTTCACAACGTGATAGGTCGGGCTAAATAGTCCCATCCTGCTCTTGCATCGAGTAATCGGTACTGATTATTTTCAAACTCGCCAGGGAAAAATATGAGTAAGCGTCCTTGAAAATCCCTATCGCAGCCTCTAAGAATTTCAGATAAACGGGCAAAACCGAATAAGGCGGATACATCTCTTATGGCAATGAGTGTCTCTGGATTTTGTTCCAATTTACTCAATTCATTTTTTAAAAATTGAACGGCATAAGGAATAAATTTAGCCTCTAATTGGTCTGCAATAAATTTAGGGTCATTAAAGTATGCTTCCCTGTATTTGTGCTGCGCCATCCAAGTTGGAAAACAAGGTTTTAAAGAAATACTTTTCCATTTTTTTCCCGATTTCAAAGTAGCCGTTTCAAAATCACCCAAGCGCAAATCCACTTTGCGTTGTTCGGCGGGGTCATAGACCAAAAACCACGTGCGTTCTTGCCCCGATAAGGAAGCCGACCACGGTTCTTTTACGATTTTCTCAAAAGCCAATAACAATTGGTCAATTTTCGATTGCATGAATGTTTATTTTATTCAATAAGTGAGTAAATGAGATGGAAGTAACGTCTCCCGCGTGCTGATACTGCATTAAATCTCGTCGCGCACAGTCAACGGCTAATTCTCTGAGCTGCGTTTCGTACACACACAATGCTTTTACGCCGATGCTGTTCCAGATAAATTCGCCGCGCTCGCCTTTCAGATAAGCCATTAAAAAAGCAAAACAAGCGATTTTGTGGTGAATATCGGGTTGCGTTCTGATATTCTTAGTTTTACCTAAAATATAGCCCACTTGTTTCCATGAACTCGCCAAATTTTTTCCAATTGAGTGTTTTGTTATCGGCGTGTATTGATTAGGGTGGTATCTTTCAATAACTTTCTCAAACAGTTCTACGGCTGCTTTGTCGCCCAATTTTGTTTCTTGCAGCACTTCAAGACTTTCTGCCAACAAATCGTCGTGATAAATAGCGTAAATAATCGCTAACAAGGGTTTATCAATCGTTTCGGTTTGCTGCCAAAAATATTTGAACGCCACAAAAGGCGGATACGCCGTATCGAAACCATACAGATTTTTCAAATGACGCGCCGTTTTCTCAATACCCGAACTTGATTTTTTACCCGTTACATTTTGCCCCAAGGATTCAAGAAAATTATCACCCGCCATGGCATAATCCATAACTTTCTCTAATTCAGCGAACATAATGGTTCTGCTTGTGTGTATGCTTTTAATTTTTTTCATTTCTCATTTTTTTTAAATTATTTAGGATAGCCGATAAAGGCGTACGTTAGAAAAAATCTATGGGGCGAGCGTGTTTTTGAATGAGAAATCGAAGATTTCTCATTCAAAAA
>JAYUKJ010000685.1:0-10004 GCA_043764555.1 Saprospiraceae bacterium | reverse complement strand
GAGTTGCTTGATGCTGGCGTTCACTTTGGTCACCTCAAGCGCAAATGGAATCCGAAAATGCAACCGAATATCTTTACGGAGCATAAAGGTATCCACATTATTGACTTGAATCGCACGTCTGATGCCCTTGAGCGCTCGGCAAACGCGATGCGTCAAATCGCAAAAAGCGGTCGTAAAATCTTGTTCGTTGCGACGAAAAAACAAGCACGCGACATCGTTCAGAAAGCTGCCATGTCAGTTGGTATGCCTTTCGTAACGGAGCGTTGGTTGGGTGGTATGATGACAAACTTCACGACTATTCGTAAGTCGGTGAAGAAAATGCAGAATATTGACTCGCTTTTGAACGACCCGAACGCGACAACTATCACGAAGAAAGAACGTCAAACGATGACGCGCGAGCGTGACCGTATTGAGAAAGTTCTCGGTGGTATCGCTAACTTGAACCGCCTTCCTGCGGCAGTTTTCATCGTTGACATCGGACACGAACACATTGCTTTGGACGAATCTAAGCGTTTGGGCTTGCGGACTTTCGGTATGGTGGACACGAACTGCGACCCGAACACGGTTGATTTCGCGATTCCTGCAAACGACGATGCGTCTAAATCAGTAGCACTTATCACTAACTATTTGGTTGAAGCGATTCGTTCAGGTTTGGAAGACCGCACAAGCAACAACGTTGCAAAGGAAAACTAATTAAAAATTAGACATTAAGGATTAAAAATTGAGCGACAAAACAAGCGTGATTCTTCAAGCTACGTTTTCTTACAACGCGGTCAATTTTTAATTCTTAATTTTTAGTCCAAAATAAGACCCCTCAGTATTTCGACCAAAAATCGAGATAAAATAACAAATCCTAATTGTTAAATCTGAATCTTGCTCGTGAATAATGCAATAATCGGCTAAATTATTGCCTATTAATTCATCATTTTCACTTCATCATTCATCATTATTTTAATAAAATGGCAGTAGCATTAGAAGATATCAAGAAATTGCGCGACATGACAGGCGCGGGTATGGGCGATTGTAAAAAAGCGCTCGAAGGTGCAAATGGTGACCTTGAGGGTGCCATTGATTTGCTCCGCAGAAACGGTCAAAAATTAGCGGTAAAACGCGCAGACCGTGAAGCAAATGAAGGCGTTTGCATCGCTTTGACTTCGCACAACCGCAATAACGGTATCGTTATCAAATTGGCTTGCGAAACGGATTTTGTTGCTAAAAACGAGAAATTTGTCGCTTTGGCTGAAAGTTTCGCGGCAATTGCCCTTAAAAACTTGCCAGAATCGTTGGAAGCATTTTTGGCTTGCCAAACGGAAGAAGGCATTACAGTAGCTGAAAAAGTGGCTGAACAAACGGGTATCGTTGGCGAAAAATTGGAAATCGCCAACTACGAATGCATCAAAACGGCAGCCGGCGAAGGTCAAGTTATTCCGTATATCCACATGGGCAACCGTGCGGCGGTAATCGTGGCGTTGAACCAGGAAGGTCCAGATTTGATTGAGGCAGGTAAAAATGTCGCGATGCAAGTTGCGGCAATGAAACCAATTGCACTCGACAAAGACGGCGTTGACGCGGACACAATCAACCGTGAAATCGAAGTGGGTAAAGAGCAAGCGCGTGCTGAAAACAAGCCAGAAGCAATGATTGAAAAAATCGCTTTGGGTAAGTTGGCGCGTTTCTACAAAGACTCAACTTTGTTGAATCAAGACTACGTGAAAGACGGCTCTATGACCGTTGCGGCGTACTTGAACAGCGTAAGCAAAGGTTTGACGGCAACAGCTTACAAGCACATCAATTTGGGATAATTTTTCTGAATTTGATTGATGAATAAAAAAAAGCGCGTTCCGAAAGGGATGCGCTTTTTTATTTTTAGGACCCCTCAGTATTTTTCAAAAAAAGACTTACTTTTGTGGCAAAACGAGACTTAATCAGTAAGAAACCTTCATATTGCGTATCAAATTTTAAAAAATCATGACAAAAAGTATCACCATTAGTTATGAGGAAGCCGACGAAGTTTTTTTGTTAAATTTATTAAAAAAACTTAAAGTCAAAACTTTAACGTTGCCCACTTCTGAAATTGAGGTCGTTCGCCAACGTTTGCACGAGAAATACGTTGTCAACGGCACATGGGCAACAATGGACGAAGACGCGCGCGAAGACGCGGCGCACGCCGAAACCATGATATTTTCCCAAAAACAGCCTGATTATCACGTCTATTCTGTCGCTGAAACAAAGGCGCAGCGCTTAAAAATGCGTCAAAAATTAACCCAATATGCAAACGATTGATACCCGAAAATTTAATAAAAACTTATCGAAATTACCCACTGCCGACCAAATTGCCGTGCTTGACGCCCTTGATAGTATTGAGTTGGCCGAGGTTTTTGGCGATATACCACACCTTAAAGCACTGAAAGGTTATAAAAATTTCTTTCGTCTCCGAGTTGGTAATTGGCGGATTGGTCCGTTTTGGACGGGCGAGGCTTTCCGCATTGAGGACGTTGGCAAGCGCGGTGATTTTTATAACCGCTTTCCGTAAAAAAAAGCGCATTCCTTTCGGAACGCGCTTTTTTTTTATTCAGAATCACTTACCCAAAATCAAATTCAATCGTATCGCCCGCCTTCAAATCGTCTTTTTTAGGCTCCTCAGGCTTTTCGGATTTTTCAGGCGCTGAAAAAGGCGCTGATACTGAGGGGTCCTCTTGGGCACTGACTTCGCGAATATCCGACAGTTTTTGGTCGCTCAATTTATTACCAAGCGCTTTCCAACCTTTGATGTCAATGAATTCTGCCAAATTGACTTCACCGCCTTCCACTTTTTTCGACCCCATTTTCATTGAGTAAGTAATGCGTGGATTCGGTTTAACACTGGCGAATAACATCAATGATTTTTTATGGTCGGTGATAAACGAAAATTTCTCACCGTGCTTTGTCGTGTCAATTTTGAAACGTTTGACCATCGTAAATTCTTTGTTACCATCAAAATGCACGGCAGAAATGACCGTTTCGCTGTCGAGTCTTCCGATGTACAGAATTTCTGCCAACTCAAAATGTTTAACGGGGTCCACTTCGCAAGTTTCGTAGCTGCCATTTTTATAGACAATCAAAACCGCATTACCGTCAAATTCGCCCAAATAACGACCGCGCTCGTTGATGTTCAAACGCCCTGTAATGTCGTCGAACCACCATTTTTTAGCGCCCAAAGTTGACTTGCCAACCGTCTTTTGCTTGACTTCACGCACGGGGAACTTTGTAACGATGTTGCCCTGCGAACCGCGTCCTTTTATCGCCAATTCGGCGAAATCGAAGTCGAAACGCTTGATTTTGGCCGTGCTGCTTTGGCTCAATTGAACGCTTACGGTTTCAGATTCTCCGTTCGTATTGGCGGAAAAATATAAGACTTTTGAGTTCGGATTGCCTTGCGTCAAATCGTAATCCGTTGCCCGTATGATGCTTGTTACATTGAACCGTTTTGAGTAAGTAATGCCCGTTTTTCCGTCGAGATAAAGGAAATTGTACGTCGTCCGCTCATCCGCTTTTTTCCAAACGGCCACGTGAATCAAGTTTTTGCCCACAAAAACTTTATCGGCTGCTCGAACAACTTGAAATTTACCGTCTTTTCTGAAAACAATAATGTCGTCGATGTCGGAACATTCGCAGAGAAACTGCACTTTTTCGTCTTTTTTCAAACCCGTTCCAACAAAACCGTCTTCGTAATTGACGAACAATTTGGCATTGTTGGCCACAACTTCCGTCGCTTGAATGGTATCAAAAACGCGGATTTCGGTCTTGCGTTCCCGCCCTTTTCCGTATTTTTTTAACAGGTTTTCGTGGTATTTAATCGCATAATCGTTCAAGTTTTCGAGGTCGTGAACGACTTGTTTGAGTTCTTCAAGTAGGCGATTCATGTATTCGTCGGCTTCAAAAGTGTTGTATTTTGAAATCCGCCGAATTTTAATTTCCGTCAAACGAATCACGTCTTCTTCGGAGATACCCCTCAGTAATTCGACGCGGGAATCGTTTTTGGTCTTTGTATCGTTGGGTTCACGGACGTATTTGCGCAGTTCCGTCGGGATGATTTGCAGCACTTCGTCGAAACTCTCCGCGTCTTCAATTTTACGGTAGATTTTCTTTTCAATAAAAATCTTTTCCAAACTCGACGCGTGCCATTTTTCCTGCAATTCACCTTTGCGAATCTCCAATTCTTGACGCAGCAATTCTTTTGTTTGCTCCGTACAAACGCGTAAAATCTCGTTAACATCCACAAAATGTGGCTTGTTGTCAATAATCAAACACGCATTTGGCGACAGCGACAATTCACAATCCGAGAAGGCATACAAGGCATCCATCGTCACATCAGGCGAGACGCCAGGCTGCAAATCAATCACAATTTCGACCTCTTTGGCGGTTTGGTCAACGACTTTTTTGATTTTAATTTTACCTTTTTCAGCCGCTTTCAAGATGGAATCCACGAGGTCGCCCGTCGTCGTTCCGTAAGGTATTTCCTTAACGAGCAATTGTTTTTTGTCCGCTGAAATCTGAATGCGCGCCCGCGCCCGGACTTTTCCACCGCGTTTTCCACCGTTGTAATGCGTGACGTCAATCATGCCCGCCGTTTGAAAATCGGGCAAAACATTTGTCGGACGCCCCCTCAATATGTCGATGCTCGCTTTGATTAATTCGATAAAATTATGCGGCAAAATCTTGGTCGATAAACCGACCGCAATGCCTTCAACGCCTTGTGCCAACAACAGCGGGAACTTCATCGGCAACGCCACTGGTTCGCGTTTGCGACCGTCATACGTCATTTGCCAATTCGTCGTTTGATTGTTAAACGCCACTTCGAGCGCAAAGGGCGTCAAACGCGCCTCAATATAACGCGGTGCCGCCGCTGAGTCGCCCGTTCGGATGTCGCCCCAATTGCCTTGACAATCAATCAATAATTCTTTTTGACCCAAATTCACTAAGGCGTCGCCAATTGAAGCGTCACCGTGCGGATGATACTGCATGGTTTGACCGATGATATTGGCAACTTTGTGGTAACGCCCGTCGGTCATTTCGCGTAAAGCGTGGGCGAGACGGCGCTGAACGGGTTTCAAACCGTCCTCAATTGCGGGAACGGCGCGCTCAAGGATAACGTAAGAGGCGTAATCCAAGAAATAATTTTCGTACATATTGCCCAATGTCAACACGTGGTCGCCGTTGCCGTCGAGTCCTGCGTTGCCATTCATGGGCTTATCGGTGTTTCTTTTTGCCATTTTTTCTTGAAAAATTAAGTAAATACTGAGGGGTCCTAAAAACAGTCAACTGTAAGCGATTTGTTAAAAACGCATTCAACGCGCAAAAGTAAACGTTTTTAGTTTTTTATTTATAAACTTTTTGTTTTTTATTTTTTAAAACAAAAAAATCGCTTTGTAACGTGCGTTACAAGGCGATTTTTAGGTTTTATACTGAGGGGTCCCTTTTTTCAATTTTTATTTTTTCGGTGCCGAAGAAAAAATTTCAGGTTTGATGCTCAACATCAAATATGCCCAACTTGCGGTGCGTTCTGCCGTATTGTTGGTTCCCAATTTGACGTATTTCAAACTGTTCGTCGCCGCCATAACGCAATAGCCAAATTCAAGTGCCGTTGCTCTATTGAGCGTGTAATTGAGTATCAAATCAAATTCGTTGCCCAACTGTTTGCTCAAAAGCGTTTTGTCAAAAAATGATTTTAGGGACCCCTCAGTATAAAGCACTAAAAAAGCGTAAAATGAGCAAAAAAAATGCGGATTAGGCTGTAAAACAGCTTAACCCGCATTTTTTTTATTAGCCCTTCGTTTTATTCTGTCTTCCGCTTCCGCCGCGTTTTGAACAATTCGACGACATCTTTCGTCTTCAAGAAGTTCCAATTAGGGAAGTTGCCCGCCACGAAACGCTTGATTTCTTGGTATTCTTTTCCCCGTTTGTCGGTGAATTTGATAAGACATTTGCGGATAAGTTCTTGCGACACATCACGGAGGTTTTGATTGAAACGCTCATTGTCGAAAATGCGCATATACGCCGAAAAAGTTTTTGAAATCTCGAAAAATTCCGCGTAATCTTTTTCTTTAAGTGCCGCAATCATGTTGTACAAATAACCAAAAACCATCCGACGTAAGCATTCGTTAATCGTCGAAAGTCCTTCGTGATTGTCGTAGAAATTTTTCACCACTTGCACCACATCTTCGTTGATGTAGCCTTGCGTATGTACGACGTCCGCGATGCGGTAATATTCCGTAATATCATCCTTAATTGTGCGGTCAATTAACAAGGACGCTTTCATCTCGGCTTTGCTGTCGAGTTCAAAATGTGCATTGTGCATTTCAATCAAAAACGACAAATATTTCTCCGTAAATTCAGGTACTTCTTGGCGTTGCTTGTTGAAGATTTTTGACACAACTTCCGTATCTTCCGTCGAGAAAGTACAGAAATTTAAGGCTAAACACAACAATTGCACGTGTTCTTCGGTACCAAAAAACGTTTCATTCTTCACGGCTTCCACCACGAAAGGCAACAAACTTTCGTTGTTCAAGCGCTTGCCGAGGCGGTACATCAGGAACGTTTTGAGTTCAGGATATTCCACTTTGAGTTCCGAGAAAGTCTCTGGAAAATCAGCCGTTAAGTAATTATCGCGAACAAACTGATTGGTATATTTTTTATAAGCGTCTTCGCGCTCGTGTGCATCGCGGAAACGGTCAAGTTTGCTGTTTTGGAGATAATAGCGAATGCGTTTATTCGGCATCGCATTAATAAAATCCGTAATCCAAATATCAGACGACAACGCGAAACCCATTTGAACGGATTGTCCAATGCGTTTTTTGATGCATTCAAAATTTGACGACTCCAAAATGGTCAACAAAATGTTTTTAAAATGGCTTTGCGGACGGACGTATTTGTAAGTCGAATTGATTTGACCGCGTTGCACCGAGTAGCCCAAAACCTTAGGCAAATACAAGCCTTCAAAATAAGAATTGAGCAAAATGGTTTCCATCGAAATCAATTGCAACGGGTCATTCGCGGCCACTTCTTGATAAACCTTACCAATCATCGGCTCGTAAACATCGCACAGAGCCTTGTATTCGGCGTCTTCTTCGGTGTCCATATAAGCGGCGTAGAGGTCAGAATTCTGAATGTCTTGCGCAATATCCTGCAAGCGTGCAAGGTATTTTTCATTTAAATCCAACATGATTTTCGGCGTTTTTCCGCGAACGGAGGTGAAAAAAATGGGTTATTTAGAATACGAACCTGATAGAACAACAATCGGCTCTATCAGGTTCGGGTGTCAAAACTGAATATGTAAAAGGATTTCAAATTCCGAATTCCAAATTTCAATTAGCCATAATTAACTAAAACGATGGGCATTTTGAAATCTGGAATCTGGAATTTGAAATAATTATTCTGCTGCGGCTTTTTCTTCCATAGCAATCAATTCTGGGTCTTCACCACCGACGTTTTCGACGACAGCTTCTACCACAGGCACTTCTTCTACTTCCACAACGGGTGCTTCAATCACTTTTTTAGCTTTTGGCGCACCAAAGATAGCAACGTGTTTTGCTACTTTGTCAGCTGCTGATTTAGCGAAGCTGTCCGAAGTTGATTTTTCTTTGCTTTCAACAAATTCTGCGTAACGTGCTGATGCAACATCTGCGGTTAATGCACCTTTAGTGACACCACGTTGCAAATGTTTGCGGTACATGACGCCTTTCAGGCGCAAAATTGCGGCGGCTGTGTCCGTCGGTTGAGCGCCTTTTTCCATCCACGCAAACGCTGCGTCGCGGTCAAGGTCAATCGTTGCAGGACTTGTCATTGGGTTGTAAGTACCGATTTTCTCGATAAACTTACCATCACGTGGCGCGCGGCTGTCCGCGATAACGATGTGATAAAACGGTGCTTTTTTACGACCGTGGCGTTGGAGGCGAATTTTTACTGCCATTTTTTGAAAAACTTAAATGATTTGTTTAACCATACTCGACGCATCGGGACGAACCGACATCGAGTTATTTCAATTTATTGCTCTAATTTTCATAAAGCGCCGCAAATATACACGATGAGCGTGTAATAAAAAAGTATTTCACTAAAAATATAGGCAGCTAATGCCATTTTGACACGGCACAAGTCTTTGTTTCTACTGCCGCTTTAAAAGTGCGGGGTGGCGTTTTTCTAAAGCTGACCGTGTTCTTGAAGAAGAAAGACGTAGATGTTTGTTCTTCAAAACAGGTTCGCTCGATAGACACGCTCAAAAAGCGGTTTTGAACGAAGCAAGAAATAGACTATTGGACGTAGTTTCTGAGGTATTGAGGAGGAATCAAAGCACGTAAAATAATAAAAACTGAAAATTTGACAATAAGAGGGACCCCTCAGTATAAGGGCTTAAAATACACCTAAAATCCGTGATTTTCCGTTACTTTTAATTTAAAAAAAATAAACATACAGACCGTATTCTCGCCGTATATAACCGTATAATTACGAATTGCATTTATTTGAAAAATTCATGTCTAAAAAAAATATGTTTTCACAATGTAAAAAATAACAAATAAAGCATCATAACTTTGTGGCGTATTTATCAATAAAGCTGAAAAATTCTGACACTACTTTAAAACAACTGCATCCCAGCACTTGCTCGGATTGTCGCAGACAAAAGACAACTACACGATGAAAAAAACTTACACAATCCTACTACTATTGGTGTGTATCGCCCTATGCGGCAAACTCTCGGCGCAGCCCGTTAAGAACTTACAGGGGAATAATTTCCTCGTTCACGTCACGGCATTTCTCGAAAATCGCCCCATCACCTACTTCTACAACTTAGAAGGTGTCTTCACGAAAGAAGACAACAAAGGGATTTGGCATTATTTCTTGGGCAGCTACAAAACGCTTGAAGAAGCCGACGAAGTAAAACGCACAGTCGTAGCCAAAGGTTATCCTTACGCCTACGTTGTGGACGTTGAAAAAGTCCGCCGCGAGTGCAAACTCACCTGCGACAGCGACCCGTCGATTGACCCCTCAGTACCATCGGTCATGCGGCAGATTCGGAGCTTGCACCACCTGCTTTTCGACTTTAGAAAGCACAGCTTAACGTCTGATTCCAAGTCGCAACTCGACAAATTGGCGACGATTTTGGCAGGAAACAGTATGTATAACGTTGAATTCAAAGGTCATACGGATGCTGTTGGCACGCCTGAATTCAATCAAGCGCTTTCCGAAAAACGTTCCGAAACATCCAAAGCCTACATTGCGGGCAAAGGCATTGTTGACAAACGCATGACGACAAGCAGCTATGGCATGGAAAATCCGATTGCTAAAAACCTTAGAAAAGGTAAAGACTGCCCCGAAGGTCGTAAGTTCAATCGCCGCGTCGAACTCTTCATTACGGACGCCGAGGGCAACGTTTTGAATGCACTTATTGAGCCGTTTGACATTCCAAGCGAATTGGTTTTCGCAGCGCGAACGGACGATAAAAAATTGACTAAACAATAAAATTCAGTCAATTGAGCGGTTAGGAAAAAATTTAAAATTTCTTCATGCTTCATCAAAAAAGAGCCGATTATCCACGTGATAATCGGCTCTTTTTTGATGAGAAGCGTGTAAAAATGGTAAAAATACTGAGGGGTCCTAAAATTCTCTTAGCCAGGATAATGACTAATAAATTCAAAAATATAACCGCGTGCTTTCAACATATCTACGATTTGTCTAAAGTCTTGACGCCCTTTTTCTTTGATTAGCATCTCGTCGTGTCCCAAGATTACAAGGTGATTGGGCGTTACCATGGCGTTGCGTTTGAACAAATCATCGACCATGGCGACAAAACTTTCAGGTGTTTTTTTAGGCAATGTGTTGCCAAAATGTTCCCATTCACAGTCCCAACCGTAGATGATATAGCCTTCATTGGTCAAAATTTCGGCAGTTTTTCCACCACTTTGTTTCCAACCACGCTTCGTTGTCGGCGTTGACCAAATGTCACGGCCGGGCATCCGAACGATTTTTAAAGT
>JAYUKJ010000684.1:0-2947 GCA_043764555.1 Saprospiraceae bacterium | reverse complement strand
GGTCGGATTTGGCGGGCAACAATCAGCCGAAAAACAGAACGGATGTGCCTTCGGGAACTTACGCCGTGACGATTTCAGACGGTTTGGGTTGCGATACGGTTTTACGCGCGATTATCGTTAGAAATGACGCTATTAACTGCGGTGGAACGCCTTGTAACTTAGTCGCAACGGCTTTGGCAACGCCAAAAACGTGTACGACAAACGGCTCAATCCTCGTAACGGTTGGTGGAAACGGTGGCTTAATCACGTATCGTTGGTCGGATTTGCAAGGCAACAATCAGCCGAACAATCGGGCAGACTTGGCAGCGGGCAACTACCGCGTAACGGTTTCAAACGCCAACGGTTGCGATACGGTTTTGACAAATATTTTGGTCAAAAACGACGCTATCAACTGTACGAATAACGACACGTGCCGAACGGTTTATGCGGGTGCAACAACGCTTTACGCGCCACGTTGCGACAGTTTCGCAAGATTGTGTACGAATTTGGACTACACAATGCTTGAAAAATACGTGATTACGGACAACGGCAGAACGATTGATTTCTCTTTGAATCCGTGCAGTCAAGACACGATGCAGTCGTACAATTACTTCTCATTGGTGCGTTTCTATCCGTCGGCGCCGTGGAACTTGAATGCGTGGACAGTTGACAATCAAACGTTTAGCGGCGAAATTCCGTCAATCGCGGCTTTGGTTGACTCCATGAATCGTTGGAATCCGTCGGGACGCTGGAAACACGAACCGACTGAAAAACGCATCATCGGCGGCGACAACACGATGAATTACGGCACGATGATGTGGGTACGCAACGGACGGATTGTTGCGGAACTCAATCCGAATATCAATTTGTTGCCAACGTCTTTGGCGGTCGATTTGCGGACAGGTTTCCACAATTTGGTCTTCTTGGACACGACAACTAATTGCCGCACGGCGGTCAATGTGGAAGTCAAATGCGCCACTTCGGTGTGCAATGTGCGCGCAATGGCTGACGTAACGAACAAAAAATGCGCAACGGTCGTCCAAAATGGCGTTTATACTGAGGGGGGTAAAATTTCGATTCAAGTGGGCGGCGGTTTGGCGCCTTACCGTTTCAAATGGTCGGATTTGGCGGGCGCTAATCAGCCACAATCGCGGACATTCTTGAATGCTGGCACTTACGAAGTGACCGTTTCAGACGTCAATGGCTGCGATACGGTGTTGAAAAATATCGTGGTGCGTGATTTGGCAATTAATTGTAACGGCACAGTGGACACGTGCAGAAAAGTTTACACGGGTTCGACGGTTTTGTTCACCAATAATTGCGACAGCTTGACGACCGTCTGTACGTCATTGCCTTACGCTTGCTTGGATAAATACACGATTATGGACAACGGAAACGCGCTGCGTTTTGCGGACAAATCGTGCAGTCAAGACACGTTGCAGTCTTACAATTATTTCTCATTGGTTCAACTCTATCCAACGGGTGTGTATAATTTGAATACATGGCGCGTTGACAATCAAACGTTTAGCGGCTCGGTGCCAACAATTGCGGCTTTGGTTGACTCGATGAACACGTGGGACAGAACGGGCAATTGGACATTGGAAACGCCGACAAAACGCATCGTCGGTGGCGACAGCCGCAAGGTGTATGGCGCGATGAAATGGACGAAATTCGGTCGCAGCGTTGCGACTTTAAATCCGAACATTCATTTCGTTCCAAACCAATTAAGCGTCAAACTCGACACGGGAATGCACCGTTTGATTTTCACGGACACGACAACGCAATGCCGCGATACGGTCAATATTGAGGTGCGTTGCACGCCGATTGTGCCAATAACGAACAGCCGCCGCATCGACACAACGATTTTGGTTGGCGACGTTTCAACGTATTGTTTGAATTCAAATGTGCCTGCGGCAAACACGACAATCGTGAACAGCTGCGTCTCGAATTATTACGGATTTGCGGGTTACGCCATCGACGATAGAACCGATTGCATCCGCTTACTCGGTGTCGGCGTCGGACGCGATACATTGTGCATAAAACGTTGCTACTCAAATGGTTTGTGCGACACAACGACGATGATTGTCACGGTGAAAGACTTCTTAACACCGAGCGATACAAGTTGCGTGGGCGTTAGGGTTGAACAAACTTCGATGGAAGTGAGCTGCGGCGAAAAAGCGATGTTGTGTACAAGTTTGTTCGGCGGCGACACGTTAAATTACGCAATTACGGTTGACGGACGCCGTTATACTGAGGGGGGCATGGCTTGTCAATTGGACACAATTAGTTGGTACAATTACTTCTCGTTGGTCGTTTCAAACCCAAGAAGTCCGTGGAATTTGGACAGTTGGAACGTGGAAGGTCGGACATTTAGCGGCAAAATCAACAGCATTGCGGCTTTGGTGGACTCGATGAACGTTTGGGATGTTGGCGGCAATTGGAAACAAATCCGCACTAATTTCTCCATCGTCGGCGGCGTAACGGGCAGAAACTATGGCGGCATGAAGTGGTCGAAAAACGGTTTCAACATTGCTTCGTTTGAGCCAAACGTCAACTACAACATCAAAAAACTCGGCATTTTGCTCGACACGGGACGCCACACGGTTGTCTTTATGAACAACCGATTGGGCTGTGCAGATACGGCGCGCGTGAGGGTAAGTTGCCGCGTAAGAGCGCCGCAAGACTTGGTGACAACGATTGACACGACGATTCAACTGGGCAAAACGGCCAATTTCTGCTTCATTGAGCGCAATCGGTCGAACCCTTCGGAAACGGTGGTGTCGATTGGTTGCCCGCCAAACGGACACGTTCAGTTTGACGTCAATGACGCGACAGATTGCTCGGTTGTTAGAGGCGTGAAAGTTGGATTTGATACGGTTTGTGCGGTGAGAACTTTGCTCGATGGCTCAACGGATAGCTTGGTTATTCGGATTAAAGTCGTGAAACCAAACATTGCGCGCATCGGCAC
>JAYUKJ010000683.1:0-10086 GCA_043764555.1 Saprospiraceae bacterium | reverse complement strand
TTTGCGGGACGTGCACAAAAAAATGGCGCTTGACTTTTGTTTGCAAAATCCGCAGTGGAAATTGAGTTTGCAAACGCATAAAATTTTGGATATTCCGTAGTCTCTACCATGCTACGTTCTACATATTGTATGATATTTTTAAATTATAAATAACTAATTATGGATTTTTTAGACATACCAGATTCCGACCCAATCGACGAACCCATTATTTTCAACGTCGAAGATATTGACTTTGAACTGCCCGATACTGAGGGGGTCATTGCGTGGATACACCGCGTTGCCGAAGGCGAAGACAAACGCATTGGCGCGGTGAGTTATATTTTTTGCAGCGACAATTATTTGCTTGAACTCAACCGCGAATACCTAAAACACGACACCTTGACCGATATTATCACGTTTCCCTACGCGACGGCGCCAATTGAAGGCGATATTTTCATCAGTATTGACCGCGTTCGAGACAATGCGAAAGATTTTGGCGTCGCCTTTGAGCAGGAATTGCGGCGCGTTATCATTCACGGCGTTTTGCATTTGTGCGGTTATGGCGATAAAACAAAAGCGCAAGCCGCCGTCATGCGGCAGAAAGAAGACGCGGCTTTGGCGATTTACCACGTGGTTTAGGCGCGTTTTCAGATTCTAATCGTTAAAATTGCCGCCAACATATCTAAAACCCACTTTCTATTCGTTGCTCTTTTATTTTACTAAAAACTAAAAACGGCTCAATGACAACTCATTACACGCAAGCCCAAGGGTCGAAATCACGCAGTGTCTATTTTTTAGGACCCCTCAGTATTTTTCTCTTTTTGAACACCGCAACGGCTCAAATTGGCGGACTAAGCACGTTTTCTTTCATCAAAAACAGTCCATCGGCGCGCATTTCAGCATTGGGTCAAAGCCAAATAGCACTGAAAGACGACGACTTTGCGCTCGGATATACAAATCCTTCGTTGCTTAATCCGTTGATGCACAAGGCTTTAACGCTTAATTATGAATCCCGATTGGGCGGCAGCAACAACAGTTTTGCGGCGGCAGCATTCAACGTTGAAAAAATCAAAATGACATTTTCGACGGGCATTTTTTACAATAGCTACGGCACATTCAAGCAAACTGACGAATTTGGCAATCTGCAAGGCGAATTCAAAGCCAACGAATACGCGATTCACGTTGGCGCAGGACGGCAAATCAACGAGCGTTTATCAGTCGGTGCCAATCTGAAATTCATTGGTTCGCAGCTCGAAACGTACAATTCCTACGGCATTGCCGCCGATTTAGCGGGTGCTTACACGAATCCAGAAAAGAAATTTGGGGCAACTATTTTGTTAAAAAACGTGGGGGTTCAGCTCAAAAACTACCTACCCGACGGCACACGGGAGACGCTGCCGTATGATTTACAAATCGGTTTTACGAAAAAATTAGCGCGCGCACCTTTCCGCATTTCGGTCGCTGCGGTCGATTTATTGCGTTGGAATTTGCGCTACACGAACCCGCTCGACAACGACGTGACCCTACTCGGTGAGCAAACGGCAGAGCCAAGCACTTTTTCAAAAGGCATTGACAATTTCTTTCGCCACTTGCGTTTTGGCGGCGAAATTGCGCTCGGGAAAAATGAGAATTTTCGCGCACGGTTCGGCTACAACCATCAAGTACGCAAAGAAATGAGCCTTCAAAATATTCGTTCGACGGCTGGTTTTTCCTTTGGTGCAGGCATTCGCGTCGCAAAATTTAGAATTGACTACGCTTATGCTGCGCAACATTTGGCTGGCGGACGCAACCATCTAACAATTTCTACGAATTTGAGCGCGCTCAATCGTTAGAGTCCACATAAACTTAGGTTTTGCTTATTTATTCCCTCGATAAAAAGAACAATTCTTTTTACCGAGGGAATAAATAAGCAAAACCTAAGTATCCAAGTTGAAAATCAGCGAAACGTAAGTAGACTGTAGTGATAAGTTGATTGGTTGATAAATAGAAAGGATGTACTATTAAATTCGTAAGTGGTCGGCAACTTTAGTTACCACAATAATTTACGCGGCAACTAAAGTTGCCGACTACCAGTAAAATTGTAGCTTTGCCGTTGCAAAATTTTCCAATTATTGAATTGCCTAACAATTTATTAGCAATTTATCGGCAATTTTTGGCACCGCATCCTTTTGTAAAAAAAACGCTCAGTGGCATAACCGCGCTTACACTCATGTTTCGTTTTGAACACCTTACACATCTTTACGCGCTGGCGGCAATTCCCGTTTTGACGCTTTTTTTCTACATCACCCGCCGTAACCGCGCCCGAGACGTCCTAAAATTTGGTGAGTTTGACCTCGTTCGACGCCTTATGCCGCAGGTTTCGTTGCTAAAACACCCTTTGAAATTTGGTATTTTGATGGTGGCTTTCCTGTTTTTGGTCGTTGCTTGGGCGAATCCGCAGTGGGGAACGAAGCGAGAACGCGCCAAAAGACGCGCTTCCGACGTGATTATCGCGTTAGATATTTCAAATTCGATGCTCGCCGACGACATCAAACCGAGCCGACTCGAACGCGCCCGTGCTTTTGCGCTCGATTTGACCACGGCTTTGAAAGGCGAACGGATTGGTTTTGTGGAGTTTGCGGGCAATGCCTATTTGCAAACGCCTTTGACGACCGATTACGCCGCCGCTGCGATGTTCATAAAATCAGCAAATCCAAGCCATGCGCCTACGCAAGGCACGGCTTTGGCAGATGCGATTGATATTTCTGAAAAAACGTTTGGTACGGAAGCCAAAAACCACAAAGTTTTGGTCGTCATTAGCGACGGAGAAGACCACGATTCGGATGCAATCGAGCGCGCAAAAGAAGCACACGACAATGGTTTGCTCATTTTCACGATTGGCGTCGGCACTACTGAGGGGGGCATGATTCCGATTGATTTTGGCAACGGATTGATTGATTTCAAACGCGATGAAAACGGGCAGCCTGTTAAATCAAAAGTGAATGAAAAAATGTTGACCGACCTCGCAAGTGCCGCCGAAGGTGCCTATTTTAACCTTTCGGCCACAACAAACGTGATAGAAGCCTTGAAAAACCGCGTGGATAAAGTCGAAAAAAAGGAATTGGAAGCGCGGTCGTTTAGCGAATTTGAATCTTATTTTCAATGGTTTTTGGCAATTGCCTTGCTGATTTTGGTCGCCGAATTTATGATGCCTTATCGAAAAAGCGATTGGGAAGAAAAAGATATTTTTAAAATATAAAACTAAAATAACTTTCCAAAAGTTAAAAACTTTTGGAAAGTTGAACTCTAATTAATGCCAAAATATTCTACTTTAAAAGCGGTTCAAACCGACCTTCGCGAAGGTAAAACAACGTGTCTTCAACTCGTTGACCATTATTTGCAACAGATTGAAAAATCGGAAGCCTTAAACATTTACGTCGAAGTTTTTGAAGACGAAGCGCTGCACAGAGCGCGTGAATTGGACAAAAAACACCGTAAAAGCCCCGATTCCGTCGGCCGTTTGTTCGGCGCTATCGTGAGTTTGAAGGACGTTATTTGCTACGCCGACCACGAAGTGACCGCGAGCAGCCAAATACTGAGGGGGTTCCGTTCGGTTTTTTCCGCGACCGCCGTCGAGCGCATTTTAGCCGAAGATGCCATTATTATCGGTCGAACAAATTGCGACCAGTTCGCGATGGGCAGCGACAATACGAACACAATTTACGGTGCTGTGCGCAACGCAGCCGACCCTGAACGCGTGGCGGGCGGCTCGTCGGGCGGTGCGGCGGTGTCGGTTCAAGCCGATACGTGCTTGGTGGCGTTGGGGTCTGATACAGGCGGCTCGGTGCGTCAACCTGCTGATTTTTGCGAAGTTATTGGCATGAAACCGACTTACGGACGCATTTCACGGCATGGTTTACTGGCTTACGGGTCCTCGTTCGACCAAATTGGCACGCTCTCGCATTCGGTTGAAGATGCCGCTTTGTTTTTGGAAATCATGGCGGGTTGTGATGATTTTGATTCGACGGCAAGTCAATCGGCTGTGGATAAATACGTGGATAAACTCGCCGATTCTGATAGGGAATATAAAATTGCTTATTTTGATAAAGCCTTAAATACCAAAGGTTTAGACGCCGATATTCGCGAAACGAACGTCAAAATGCTCGATATACTGAGGGGGTCGGGTCACACCGTCGAAGCCGTCGATTTTGAATATCTGGACTACGTGGTTCCCGCTTATTACGTCTTGACGACTGCCGAGGCTTCTTCAAATTTGAGTCGTTTTGACGGTGTTCGCTACGGTTATCGCGCGGAAAACGTCGGTACTTTGGAAGAAACCTATCGAAAGAGCCGTACCGAAGGCTTTAGCGATGAAGTCAAACGGCGCATTATTCTCGGCGCTTTTGTTTTGTCGTCGGGCTACTATGATGCGTATTATACGAAGGCTCAAAAAGCGCGGCGTTTGGTTGCCGAGCGTTTGGTGGCGATTTTCAAGGATTATGATTTCATTATTATGCCCGTTTCGCCCGTGAAACCGTGGAAAATTGGCGAAAAATCGGACGACCCCGTGGCGATGTACTTGGCAGATATTTACACCGTTTTGGCAAATCTTGCGGGCATTCCTGCCATCGCTTTGGGCAAACAGCATTGTCAATTTATGGCGGCAAAGTGGGAAGAAGGGAAGCTGTTGGCGTTTGCAAAAACGGTTGAGAAATTGGGCGATTGAGCTATTGGATGGTACTGGGCTATTGATTTTAGATTTGAGAATCCCAACTTGAGGACGCAAATTGCGTCCTCAAGTTGGGATTAAAATGACATTTCTAACAGCGTACAAACTTGAGGTCACAATTTGTGACCTCAAGTTTAGAAATATATTATAAACACATTTATAACTATCTTAAAATTAAGTATTTATAAAATAACATTTCTATTATCCCAATTTGAGGTCACAAATTGTGACCTCAAGTTGGGATAATAGAAAATAATCAAAAAAGTAGCACCACTATGACAACAGATTTAATCGTTCGAGAAGACAATATTGCCTCCGTTATTTATTTCGTTCGCGGTGAAAAAGTAATGCTTGATACCGATTTAGCGATGCTTTATGGCATTGAAACCAAAGTTTTAAAACAAGCTATCCGCCGTAATATCAAGCGATTTCCCGACGATTTCATGTTTGAATTAACGGCAGAAGAATCTGAAAATTTGAAATCACAAGTTGAATTATCAAGTTGGGGTGGTGTTCGTTATCGTCCTTTTGCTTTTACCGAACAAGGGGTGGCGATGTTGTCGGGCGTTTTAAATAGCGACCGTGCCGTGGCGATTAATATTGTCATCATGCGGACGTTTGTTCAAATGCGAAAATTATTATTTTCAAATCTCGAACTCACAGAACGCTTGAGTGACTTAGAAAATATTATTTTTGACCGTCTTGATGACCAAGGCTACGAAATAAAAATTATTCGCAATATGTTGACCGATTTAATGTCCGAAGAAGAACAAAAACCACGGCGGACAATCGGCTTTTAATATTTTTTAAAATTACACGCAATGTTTGAAAAACAAACGCTTGATTTCAAGAAAAAGAGACCCCTAAACCTATTCGTTACCCGCAATAAAAGCCTCTAAAATTTCACGGAATTAGTGAAAAATAGACTAAATTTGGCGTGATTTAAGCATTTTTCGCTCAATAACGCCTTTTATACTGAGGGGGGTATTTTCAATCAGATGATGAAATGCTAAACCAATATTGTCTCTCAAAAAAAATCAGCGTCTTGAACCATCAATACTTACATTTGTTCTAAATCTAACGTTCACCAAAATTAAAATGCTTTAAAAATGAAAGATGCAAAATATCTTATTGCCTACATCGCCCCATTGTCTGCCGTTGCGGGACTTTGGTTCGGCGGTTGGTGGTCATTCGGCATGACTTACGTTGCCTTCGGATTGATACCTTTTTTTGAGTTATTTATCCCCAAAAGCGTTGAAAACCACGCGCCCGAGGTAGAAGAAGACCGCAACCGACACCCTTTTTTCGACGTTCTCCTCTATTCTCACGTGCCGATTATGTACGCACTCGTTGCTTGGGCGTGTATTAAATTGCAAAATGGCGGATTGTCAACGCTCGAGATTGTTGGCATGACATTCAATATTGGCATTGTAATCGGTTCGTTTGGCATCAATGTCGGGCATGAATTGGGGCATCGAACGTCAAAATTCGAACAATTTCTGTCTAAAACATTGCTTTTACCTGCACTTTATCAACATTTTTTTATTGAACACAACCGTGGACACCATAAAAATGTGGCAACCGACCTTGACCCCGCAACGTCGCGACGCGGTGAAAATATCTATTTTTTTTGGATGCGTTCCGTGAAAGACAGCTACGTCGATGCGTGGAAATTGGAAGCCGATAGACTGCAACGGGTCGGCAAATCTTGGCTGCATTTCGACAACGAGATGCTGCGTTTTCAAGTCATTCAGTTGGCATATTTGGGCGCAATTTGGGCAGTCTTTGGGACAGCTGCCTTAGTTTTTGCCATTGCGGCGGCCGTTATTGGTTTTTTATTACTGGAAACGGTGAACTACATAGAACACTACGGTTTGCAACGAAAAATGCAAGAGAATGGGCGCTACGAACCCGTCATGCCGCATCATTCGTGGAATTCAGACCATGAATTAGGGCGCATTTTTCTCTATGAACTCACGCGACATTCCGACCACCATTACAAAGCGACGCGGAAATATCAGGTTTTAAGGCATTTTGACGAAAGTCCGCAATTGCCTTTTGGCTATCCGATGTGCATGATTATTGCGCTCGTGCCGCCGTTGTGGTTCAGTTTGATGGATAAGCAATTGGAAAAGCAAAACGAACTGAACGTGAAATTTGCGTAAAATAAAGCGTATGATTTTTAATAAAAAAAGCCTTTTTCCGACGTTTCGACGTCGAAAAAAGGCTTTTATACTGAGGGGTCCCTAAAAAATATTGGCACACTAATTTAGCAGATTTTTACGTATTCCTTCTTCTTAAAATAAAAAAAATCCACGAAAAATCCGTGAAAAATCCGTGAAAAATCCGTGGAAAATCCGTGAAAATCTGTCAAAATCTGTCAAAATCTGTCAAATCAGCTCAATCAGTGGACTAACGAAATCTCAACTCACAAACATTGCCAACGTTTTCAAACCGTCGGTTTCAGGAACGAAATAGCTGAAATGATGCGCTGGAATCACCTCAACTTTTACGTTTGTTTGCAAACCCGCGCTACCAATTGAGGCATCAGGCACGACCATATCGTTGGTTTCGCCAAAAAAAGCATCCGACAAAGCAAGCAGTTTCCGCGATTTAAAATTTTGATACATCTGGCTAAAAGCCCCATCCACATCCTTTTTCGGCGGTGACAACAATTGCGTATTGCCAACGACAATCCGATACGGCACGCCCGTGTCGGGAGATGTGTTGAGCTGTTGGAAAAAAAGCGAATTTGGGATTTGTTGCTTCACCGTCACCATCGTCGTTGCGACCGCTTTGCCGAGCCAACTAATCGGCGTTGACCACGCATTCAAAAACGGCACGCCATTGACCAACATCGTGAAAAGCGTTTGGAAACTATCGTGCAGCGCGGGAATCGACGAACCCGCGTTCGGCGTTCCGAGCATAACCAATTGATTAACAATGTTTTTGCCCGACCCGCGCTCAATAAACCACCGACTCACCAAGCCGCCCATTGAGTGGGCAACGATGTGAAATTGTTTGCCGTGACCCGCTTTCAAACCAACTTCGGCGAGCTTGATTTCGAGCAGTTCAGCCGTTTTTTCAATCGGCGTATTGAGGCTTTCGTAGTTGAAAGTCAAGGCCAAATTGTAATTATTGGCCAAGTTTTTACCGTTTTTATCAATGTTCCGACTCAGCGATTTCGGTAATTCCGACGTCGAACCCGCGAAACCGTGAATGAACAACACAATTTTTTCAGCCGCCGCCACGCGTTTTTTCACCGCTTCTTTATCCGTACTGTACGTGAAAATTTCGGCATCTTTGGTATAATCCACCGCTTGCAACAACGGAAACTCAAATTCGCCCGTCAACGGTTTCACAATCATTTTTTTCAGAAAAATCTTGAACGACGAACCCAATCCACGCTCGCCCGTCGGACTTTCAGACGGCAACCGCTCAATCAAAAGGGACCCCTCAGTATCGGAGCCGCCAAGCGGGAAATACAAGCCACTTTCGGCATCGTAACCCAACGGAATGAGCAATTCAAGCGCGGCATCCTTCTCGCTCTTTTTCGGATTCAAAAACTTGATAGTCAACGGATTAGCTTTTGAAATTTCGCCCGAAACCGACGAGATTTCTAAGACATCCAAGGGCGTTGAAAAACCCATACCTTCCGCAAAAGCACCATTTTCCAATTGGTCATTACCGCGCATTTGGGGAAAATGAACAGCGCCAAGCGCCCGTTTTGATTCCGCCGTTGACGACAAATTGACCTTCGCCGAGAAACCATTTGGCGCCGTAATTTCCACGCCATTGAGTTTGCGCGGCGCATTTTCAGCCACCGACATTCCCGCGAGCGGCGAAACGGTGCGAAACGGTCGGTCGAATGTCCGCCAATCTTGCATCGGCAAACCTTCTTTTATCAAACGGTTGGTTCCAGCGTTTTTCGTATCAATCGGCAAGCCGTCTTGATTGTGAACATCGGTGTCCAATTTATCGGTAGAGACAAAAATTTTGAAGTATTCCAACGTCTCATTCACGCCCCAACTCAAGTATTGGAGCGGCAACCACAACGGAATCTCTTGTTTTCCTTTGTATTGCATCCACGCCGTTTGCCCCGCGCCGATTTGTTGCGGACGCAAAAACGTGTTAGAAATCGAAAAATCCGAGCCGAAATACACCGAACTCACCCAAAGCGTCCTATCGCTGTTGTTCTTAATGCTCAACCGACAATAGACCGCCGAATCTTTATTGGCTTGCCTAAAAACGGGCGTCGTGTCGGCCGCTTTTCCGTTTTTATCCACCGCCGGCAAGTCAAGCGGCTTGCCCGATGCGTCATGAAACGTGATGGTAATGTCTTCTTCCTGAATACTCGTCGCGGGATTTGCGATTTCGAGGCGATTGCGCCATTCAACGACGGTCAAGCAACGGTTCAAAAATTCCGACGCGCCGTCTGTGTCCAAATTGGTAACGCGTTGGAAAAGCGGCGCCGTCCCATCAACCGTTGTCAAGCGATACGCACCGTCCCAAGCGCGAATCATGTAATCCGCTTTTTGCTCATTGTCAACGAGTTGCACGTTTTTAAGGTCGGCTTTGACGAATGTTGATGTTATCGTTTTAACCGCTTGCGCGTCGCTGTCTTTCGAGATTGCGAAGCGAACGGGGCTTGACGACATCTTAATCGGCGCCGTGAGTTTGGCGTTAAAAATGGTCGTCGTTGATGGCAATTCGAGGTTCAATTTTGAAAAATTGGACAACACTTCCGTCGTCGTGACCTTCATCCCATTTTCCAAAAGAAATTCAGTTTCCCCGTGTGTGGGCAAGCCTTGAACGCCGCCCGCGTTGACCGTCCAGCCGTTTTCATCGTTGAAACTCACGAGAAAATTGCCGCCTTGCGGTTGCGTTAATCCGAGAAACGAGAGGCGAATATCCGCCGTATTCGTCGGTCCGTAGGCGTTGAGTTGCGGCGTTTGTTCCTTCACGCGGTTAGCGGCTTTGATGCTCACGCGCTGCATGAGTTCGGCGTAGCTGATGTTGCCGTTCATTTGTTGCAACGTTTCAATCATCGAATAGGTGAAAACGCCGCGTTTTACGCCGTTAATTGGGCATTCTTTCGCCGTTTCGTCGTTTTTGGCAGCTGCCAAATGCACGTGTTTTGACGACGGTGGTTGTGAATTATCCCATTCTTTGAAACCCAAATAGTCAATCGCGCGCGGTGTAGCGGAGCAAGCGTCGGTCATGCGCGCTTTGATGCCTTCTTTGGCAGCAACATCGCGCGTATTTGTTCCCGAATGGCAGCAATCCGTCACGGCCAAGAAGTGAACATCGCGGCCTTTGGTGGCTGAATGAATCAGGTAGCCGATTTCTTTATCAGCCATGTCGCGGCAGCCAGGCTTGCCCGTGCGGCTGTCGTGGCA
>JAYUKJ010000682.1:0-2964 GCA_043764555.1 Saprospiraceae bacterium | reverse complement strand
CCACATTTTCGGATTGGCAACGCAATAAACCGACTCTTCGGTGGGATTCAATCGAGACAACCTTCGCAGTCAATCCTGTAACATTTTTGATGCAAATGGAGGTATTAAGGGTCAAAAAGACGGGAAAAATCGCGGAAATTGACTCGATTTGGGGCGTTGTCGTGGACGGAATTCCTTACGTCAGATTGCCGAAAAAGGAAATTACGAAGCCGACAACCTGTTTCGCGGGCTTTGTACTGAGGGGGTCGATTTGCTATTTTCAATACGAAACTTCAGTGCAAACCCAAGTGCCAATAACGGCATACATTCCCGAAACGGGTGAGGCGTTTATGACCCGAAATGTGAGCAATAAAACGCCGATAATTAAGGAGAAATTAATGAATTATGAGACGGGCGAAATCATTGATTTGACGCTCAATAACTTTAAAAAATTAATCACAAACGATAAAGATTTATTAACGACTGTCAATGATTTGAAACCGAATGAAATAAAAGAAAAACTATTTAAGTGTATCCTGATTTACAATGATAGAAACCCCGTTTTTTTAAAATAAATGTTAAACTCTTAATTCTAAGCATAAATGTTTTCAATTTTCAATAAAGAAATCAACACGTTTTTTTCGTCTTTGATTGGCTATATCGTCATCGGAATTTTCCTACTTTTAACGGGTTTATTGTTGTGGATTTTTCCCGATACGAGCCTCTTAAATCAAAATATTGCGTCAATTGACCAACTGTTTGATTTAGCACCGATGATTTTTACGTTCCTCATTCCTGCCGTTACGATGCGTCTGTTTGCAGAAGAAAACCAAACAGGCACAATCGAGTTTTTGACGACTAAACCATTGACAGACACGGCAATTATAGGTGGTAAATATTTGGCAGGTGTTGCTTTAGTCGCCTTGGCTTTAATCCCAACATTGGTCTATTACATCACGATGTATCAACTCGGCTCGCCAAAAGGCAATTTAGATAGCGGCGCGATTGCGGGCAGTTACATCGGTTTATTGTTGCTCGGCGGCGCTTTTGTGGCGATTGGTTTGTTCGCTTCTTCGTTGACAAATAATCAAATTGTGGCATTTTTAATTGCCGCTTTTTTGTGCTTTTTCATGCATTGGGGCTTTGATTTCCTGAGTCGATTGCCCATTTTTTCGGCAAAAGGCGACGATATTGTGCAGATGTTCGGCATCACTTATCACTATCAATCTATCTCGCGCGGCGTCATTGTTTTAAGCGATGTGGTGTATTATTTCACCATCATTGGTTTGTTTTTATTGGTAACAAAAATGTCTTTGGAAAGCCGAAAATGGTAGGTGATTCCAAATTTCAGATTCCAAATTTCAAGGTAAAAAGCTGAAATTTGAAAGTTGAAATCAAAAAAAGAGACCCCTCAGTATATTTTGCTTTTTTGCCCATTTTTTCGCCCACTAAATACTTATTTAAAAATGAAAATTCTAATTATAAACGGACCGAATTTGAATTTATTAGGTCGCCGCGAACCGCATATTTATGGCAGTCAAACCTTTGAAGATTATCTAAAAATCTTAAAATCGGCAACGCCCGCCGTCAAAATCGAGTATTTTCAAAGCAACCACGAAGGTGATTTATTGGATAAATTGCACGCAATTGGTTTCAATCATGACTACCTTGGCGTCGTGCTAAATGCGGGTGCATTGACGCATACGAGCATTGGCCTCGCCGACGCAATCGGCGGCATCGAAATACCCGTTATAGAAGTTCATATATCTAATGTGCATAAAAGAGAGGCATTTAGACATCATTCTTTTATCGCATCTAAATGTGTCGGCAGTGTTGTCGGCTTGGGTTTGAAAGGCTATCAATTGGCGATTGAGTATTTAATGACGCAATAAAAGTAACGCGACCGATGTATGTATTTGCGAATTCATTCGCACTCGTAACTGCGCATTCATTCGCAGAAGCGGCAAAGTCAACGAGGTCGTGTGCTTTCTAATTACTTTCTGCGAATGAATTCGCAGTTGCCGGTGCGAATGAATTCGCAGTTATATTTGACCCTATCGAATAATTCATGCCGTCGGTCGAGCAATTTCTTTAAACGGCGTAACACAACGGACTTTTGACGAGTCAAAAATGTTTCTGTTTTTTCGATAATTTTTTAGAAATTTGTCGAAAATACTGAGGGGTCCTCAAAATTCCAAATTTCAGATTCCAAATTCCAAATTGAACACCTTTGAAATTTGAAATTTGAAATTTGAAATCTGAAATCTGAAATTTGAAATAAAGAATTTGAAATAATATAAGTATGGAAATTAAAGAATTTAAGCCCAAATCATTTTGGGAAAAACCCGAAGGCACGCTCGGTATGATTTCGCTCGCAGGCTTGATAGTCGGCGGTGGTTATTTTTTATATACGTCAATCGAAACGATTATTGCGTTAGCTCAAGATACCTTATATTTGTCGGGTATGCTGATTGGTTTGTCCGCCATTATCTACATGATTTTAGACCCCAAAATGCGCGCTTTGGTGGGCTTTGCGTACAAAAGCGTGATGCGTTGGATTACGAGTATTTTCGTAAATATGGACCCAATTGGCGTTTTGAAATCGTATATTGACCATTTAGAGGCGAGTTTGGGCAAAATGACGAAGCAAATGAACCAATTGCGCGGTCAAATGCACAAATTGAAAGAATTAATTGTCACCAATCAAAAGGAAATTCAGTCGAGTTTGCGCGACGCAACGAAGGCGCGTGATGCTGAAAAACAGGCGATAATGATTCTAAAAACCCGCAAAGCTGGGCGTTTGGAAGACTCAAATATGCGCCTCGAAGACCTTTACAAACGCATGGAAACGCTGTACCGCATCTTGAATAAAATGCACGAAGCGAGTTTTGTGATGGCAGAAGATTTGAAAGACCAAGTGCAGGTGAAAGATATGGAACGCCGCGCAATTTTGGCGAGCCACACCGCCATGAATTCCGCGATGTC
>JAYUKJ010000681.1:0-2973 GCA_043764555.1 Saprospiraceae bacterium | reverse complement strand
CAAAATCTTTAACGATTTTGACGTTCGCACCGTTTGCATCCATCACTGCCACCGAACCTAAATTCGTGCTGCCGCCATAGAACGACGTGACGTAAACTTTGCCCGTTGCATCAATCGCCACATTGCCCCACGGATGACGAAAAGCCCCATGGTGATACTTTTGTGTCGCGCCCGAAGCGTAAGGAATTTGATAATAAGCCGACGAGCCGTAAGCGATAATTTCATAGCTCGACCCATCTTTGTTGCACCGATAAACCGTACCCAAGTTGTTAGAGCCGCCGTGATACGTCGTTCCGTAAACTTTACCGTCCGCACCTTCGACCACAAAGCCGTAAGGATACGTGCCATCATATTTCAGATTAAAGTGATTCGGTGTGGCCGCCGCCGCCGTGGTGTAAGTCACCACCGTCGCTGCGTTTCTAAAATTATGAACGACAACCTTATTGGTGCCGTCTTTATTGATGCTGTATAATTGACCGATATAATCCGTACCGCCGTAAGTTTGAATGCCATATAACTTGCCATCGCTCAACTCATTGACGTTCGCAAGATTTCCCGCACCACCACCCGTGTTGCTTTGAACCACCGTTTTACCGCATGAGTTTACACCGCCCGACACGTCATATTTATAAATAGCACCCTGATTTGCCGAGCCACCATAATGCGTATTGCCGTACAAATTGCCGTCCGATGCTCGAAAGGGCGTCGTATAAATCGGATAAGACCCATCAGAAGGATAGCCCCCAAATTCGGCTATGCCAAAGCCATTTGTCCCATCTTTATTGACGGAAACGACCGAACCTTGTCCGCCAGGCGCACCCACATTACCGATATATGTACTCGTAACTACTTGACTACCAATACCAACACCCGTGTCACCACCCTTTCGACCTGGCTGATTTGGATGAACGTATTGCGCAGCAACCTGCGTCGTTTGTGCCAAAAATGCCCCTGCAATAAGGAGTATATGGCATAGCTTCTGCGATTTTGAGTAATTGTTTGCTATCATCTCAAAATTTTATTTGTTTAAATAATTGACGAAAGAATAAAACAATGACTAACAAAACAATGGTAGATAATTTTTAGGACCCCTCAGTATCTTGCAAAAAAAACATACAAAAAAGCGCTAAAATCCATCCTCCACCACATCTTCATCATTAAAAAGGATGTCTCGAAATAAAACACGAAAATCCTTTGGAAAGACCCGACCGATTGGCTAAAAGGTGTCTTTCCAAAGGATTATAAATGTGTATTAAGTAGAATTTGAGACAGCCAAAGCCATCTTAAAAGATTCGTTAAAAGACATCGTTACTCAGTTTTTGTGTGTTAAAAATTGTTTCCGACTTTAATTAAAATCGACCTGATTCGTTGGAATTTTTACTTAAAATAAGTAAAAAGACTTAAAAATACTTAAAAATACTTAAAAATACTTAAAATAGTTTCTGTGTTTACTTGTTGGATGATGTCAAAAACAGTTGTTGTGTTTACTTGCGTAATGAAAAAGAATAAAATAGTTTCTGTGTTTAAATGTAAGGATGCGGCAAAAAGTGCCGTTTACTAAAGCAATAAAAAAATGGAAAAAACAGAGACAAGACAAGTCGTTAGAAATGAAAGATTAAAAAAACGCCTTGTTTAAATGGAAGAACTTACTGACTTCTGTTTTTGTGTTTAATGTAATGATTCATTAGCTGAGTCGCTAACTATTTATTTGTTGAGTCAAAAAAGAGACTGTTTTGGGGAATCAAATGTTCTGTTTTTTAGTTTTTGTGACGACTTTTTTGACAAATCAACCTTGTTGTTCTCATTTTCATGTTTGCTTTTTTTATTTTTTAAAATATGATTTTTTAAATTGTAAAGATTAAAATATGAACACAATACTATTCTAATCAATTGATAATCAATTGGTTAATTCGATAAATAAGAGCATTTCATCCCTACTCTATTCTTTTAAACCCTTATTATATAAACTCCTTTTAAACTACGTTTTTTGATGACAGCGTTCCGCAATTCTTGTGTTTCACCGCAAATTGTGAGACACATATATAAGGTGGTCACTGAGCAAACGCCGTGGCATAAGTTAAGTGTCGCCTTGAATTTGCTTTACGAAGCAAGCGCCGTGGCTACCTTTTTGAAAATTAGGGACCCCTCAGTATAAAATCGATTTTTGACTTAATTTCATCATTTCGGCACGTCTCTACAACTTGCCTGCGCGAATTATCTACGTATTTTTATGTATTAATAATTAATTATAAATATTTTTACGTAAAATTACTTAATTTTACATAAAAATATACCGAAACCCTGCCACAGCGCACCAGCACAATCTCAGAAAAATTTAATCCAATTCCACAAATTAAAACCATTTAACTAATTGATTATCAGTCTCTTATACCGACCCCGTGTGCCTATGTATTCCAAAAAGAAATTGAAACAGCCTAAAATTCGACTTTGTAAATGAATATATTTACGTAATTTTGCGTTTTAATAATTAAAAATAAACATTTTTACTTAAAATTACATAATTTTATTTATTTTTACATAAAAATATATACTAAAATCATGGTTATTTCCATTACAAACCTCAAAGGCGGCGTCGGCAAAACCACCGTTTCGGTCAATCTGGCGACCGCTTTGGCGCATCGCGGTTATAAAGTGTGCATTGTTGACACCGATTTGCAGCAAACATCGTCCGTTCGTTGGTCTGGTCAACGTGAAGATGACGCCATCCGCGTTCCCGTTTTCGCCGTCGGCGAAAAGCTAAATAAAGAAGTAGAAGCCTTAAATCGGGATTATCAAGTCGTCGTGATTGACGGAACACCGCAGTTGTCGGAATTGGCAAGCCGCACAATTTTGGCAAGCGACATCGTTATCGTGCCGATTTCGCCGAGTGGCTACGATTTTTGGGCATTCGAGCAGTTTATGCAACACTATAAACGTGTCAAAACCCTAAAAGAAGACCTCGAAGCCTTCATT
>JAYUKJ010000680.1:0-10196 GCA_043764555.1 Saprospiraceae bacterium | reverse complement strand
GTCCAACGTTGCCTGTTCCTAAAATTGCAATTTTCATAATTTTAAAATTTATTTTGTTAAAAACTTGATTTATAATTATCATTTACTGTATATTTATGGTGTTACTATAAAAATGATAGCACAAAGGTAATAGCACCAACTATCAAAAATCAATAGACTGTCAAAAATAATAGTCTGTGTCATTTTTGACTAAATATTGATAATCAATGAGTTGTGCGTGAAAATATTTTCAAAAAAAGATAAAAATTTAAAAGTATGCTCATCAACGGCGCCGAAAAAGTAATTTTACTGAGGGGTAATAAATTTCATTGTGCCATGGACGTGACGATGCACTTCATTGGTGGGAAATGGAAAACGGTGGTCTTGTGGTATCTCCGCAAAGACAAAAAACGTTTTGGGGAATTGAAAAAACACATTCCTGACATCACCGAAAAAATGTTGAGCCTTCAACTCAAAACCCTCGAAGAAGACGGCATCGTGAAACGCACGATATACGCCGAAGTGCCACCCCGTGTAGAATATGAAATGACCGATTTTGGACGGACATTGATACCTATGTTGGAAGAAATTGCGCTTTGGGGACGTACTTTGGGCGAAAAAGAAGGGGAATTAATGGCTTCGGAGGCGGTTAAAAAACCTAAGAAAAGTAAGTAAAAAAGGCAAATATACTGAGGGGGTGTTTTTCAAGCTGCAATTGCCATTTTATTGTATTTATTCCGATATTCCACAGGCGTTAGCCCGGTTAGTTTCTTGAAAATGCTCCGAAACGCCTTCGTATCCGAGTAGCCCACGTCAAACATGACATCATTGATGTTTTTTCGGCTTGTTTCAAAACTACGTTTGGCGGCTTCTATTTTCACACGGTGGATGTATTCCAAAACTGTATTATTGGTGGCTTGTTTGAAACGCCTTTCAAAACTCCGTCTGCCGACCATGACCAAATCAGCCAATTCTTCTACTGATATTCTATCGGTCGTGTGGGTTTCTATAAAACTTTGAGCTTGTTTTATGGCTTCATCTGTATGGTTTTTTTGACCTTGAAATAGGGCAAATGCCGACTGATTGTCTCTATCAATATCAATGGCAAAGTATTTTGACGCTAAAATAGCCGTTTCTCTATCCGTATATTTTTCAAGCAAATGCAGCAACAAATTCCAATAAGAATTCGCACCGCCACTTGAATAAAGCCGATGTTCTTCGGTGATAATGCTGCCGTCCACGACTTCCACATCGGGAAACAATTCCCTAAATTCATTTTGAAACCCCCAATGTGTTGAGCATTTTTTACCATTCAAAAGCCCCGTACTTGCCAATAAAAATGCACCGACGCACAAAGAAGCGACTTCTGCACCATTTTGATATTGTTGGTTTATCCACGGCAATAAGGCTTGATTTTGAGCAATAGCGGTCTTCATATCGCCAAATAAAGCGGGGATAATCACCAAATCGGTATCTTCGATGTCTTCAATTTGCTTATCTGGATGTATTGAAAATATGCCATTGTTTAGGCGCACTTCTTTATTTGCGCCTACCAATTGAACATTGAATAAAGGGGCTTTTCCTGCGGCAATCAAAAATTGATTGGCGGCTGAAAACAAATATTGCGGGTCGGCAATGGCTTGCATGACCGCACTTTCGGGTACTAAAATGCTTACAGTTTTCATAGACAAGGTGTTTTTAAAAATTTTGAACAAAGATATAGATTATTTTGTCGCAAAACACCCTTTTCTTGTCATTTTCGCACAGCATGGAATTAGTTTTTTCACCACACCTTTGCACTATTAAAACAATTATTATTAACGATTAAAAATCATTGACGATGCGTAAATTAAAATTGCAAGTGCAAATGAGCATTGATGGCTTCATTTCAGGCACAAACGGAGAAATGGATTGGATGGCGTTCAATTGGTCGGACGATTTGATTAAGTTTGTCACGCAACTCACAGAACCTGTTGATACGATTCTCTTGGGCAGAAAGTTGGCAGAAGGTTTCATTCCTCATTGGACAGCCGCTTTTAACAGTCCTGAACCTGCACCTGGTTCAGAAAAAATAGTAAAAACGCCCAAAGTGGTCTTTACAAAAACCTTAACCACTTCCGAATGGGACAATACCGTTTTGGCAAAGGGCGACCTTGTTGAAGAAGTCAATGCACTCAAAAACCAAAAAGGTGGTGACATTATCGCTTATGGTGGTGGTCAATTTGTCTCTCATTTGATTAAAGAAAGCCTTATTGATGAGTTAAATCTTTTTATCAATCCAACGGCGATTGGTAGTGGTATGGCAATTTTCAACCAAAGGACAAACCTTAAACTTGTCAAATCACAAGTGTATGAATGTGGCATTGTCGTCAACACGTATCAACCTTTAAAATAAACCCAAACCATGATGCGCATAAACAGCTATTTAACATTCAACGGCAATTGCCGAGAAGCCATGACATTTTATGAAGAATGTCTCGGTGG
The DNA here is from genome assembly GCA_043764555.1 of Saprospiraceae bacterium. GTDB lineage: Bacteria > Bacteroidota > Bacteroidia > Chitinophagales > Saprospiraceae > JAAFJT01. The sequence goes on along the minus strand of JAYUKJ010000680.1, from coordinate 7,733 downwards.
CGAATTGATGCTACAAACCATTGGCGAATCGCCATTGGCAGAACAAATGCCCCCGAAAATGAAAGATTGCATCTTACACGCAACGCTCACGACGGAAGGCTTTATCCTCATGGCTTCGGATATGACACCCGAAACGGGACTTGTCAAGGGTAATGCGGTATCTCTAATGCTCAATTGCAGTAGTGAAGCCGAAATTAACACCCTTTTCAAGGCACTCTCGGAAGGTTGTACGGTCAAACATCCGCTTGAAACCACTTTTTGGGGCGCATTGTTTGGGGATTTGATTGATAAATTTGGTAATAATTGGATTTTGAATTTCACTAAAAATTAGAGCAAAATGACCCCTCAGTATTTTATCAAAATTTCCATAAAATTTAAAAAACTAAAAAATATGGCAAAGCAAAAATTAACAGGCAGTGAAGAAGTTGCCCATTTTATGGCAGCTTTTGAACATCCTTTTAAAGCGGAAATAGAGCAAATGCGAAAAATTATTTTGGCGGCAAACAAGGATTTGACCGAAAACATCAAATGGAACGCACCCAGTTTTTGCTTGAATGGTGATGATAGAATTACCATGCGTATCAATCCGCCGAAACAACTGCAACTGATTTTTCATCGGGGTGCAAAGGTATTAGACATGCCAAAAGAAACCTTGATTGAGGACAATTCGGGTATTTTACAGTGGAAAACCAACGACCGTGCTGTCGCTACTTTTCTAAATAGTGCAGACATCGAGGCAAAATCGGAAGCCCTTGTTTTGATTATCAACGCTTGGTTGGAAGCTGCCGCAAAAGAAGATTAAGATAGTATTTAGAGTGAAAAAAATATTTTATAAATCATTAAATTTCAGTTAATTATGAAAAAGAATAATATCATTTTTTGGATAGCCACAGGCTTTATTTTCTTATTTGAAGGTGTAATGCCTGCGCTCACTTCACAAACTGAATTGGCGAAAGAAGGCATCAGACATTTGGGTTATCCCGAATATTTTGGGACATTATTGGTTGTTTTCAAAGTCGCAGGTTCATTGATTTTGGTCATTCCACAAGTGCCGAGCCGCATCAAAGAATGGGCTTATGCAGGTTTCGGTTTTGATTTTATTTTTGCCTTTATGAGCCATGTTGCGGTGGACGGTTTCAGCGCAATGGCTTGTTTTCCATTGGTCATTTTAGCGATTTTGGCGCTGTCTTATGTGTATTATCATAAAAAACAGGCAGAAACGGTCTTGCAGTTTACAGTATAAAACGCATAAATTGCTTGTAATTTACCCCGCTCAATATTTTTTGCTTAAAATACGGAGGGGGTATAAAAGCCCATAAGCGCTTGATTATCAAATAGATAGTCAAGCGTTTGTGGGTTAAAAAGGGTGAAAATATTAAGGGGGTATAAAATCTAAAAAGCCAATGCAACGTGTCGCATTGGCTTTTATACTGAGGGGGTGCTTTTTACGCATTGTCTTTGATAACTTTCCAAAGTTGCAGTGTTGCCCAAATTTCCGCAGCCGCCAAGACGAGCAATGCACCCGTATTTGCCGCTACGCCATCAAGGTAGCGACCTTTAATTGTACTAAGTTTGTGGAGTGGATGAAGTATATATTTTTGATTGTGGTAAATCAAATTTATGCTTTTATCCACACTTTTTTCTGAAAAAAATCAATTTGTACAGTAATATTTGTTGCGACATAAAACCGATAATTCCCAAAAAAAATCCTCGTCCCAAAACCGGGACGAGGATTTACAAAAAAATATGGTTTAACTTTAATAATCAAACATTACTGAGCGTCAAGCTGGTCTTTCAATGCCGACAATGCTGACAAATCACCGAGGGTATCTTTCTCGACTTTTTGCTGCACATTCGACACATCTTTACGTGCTTCTGCATCTTCAGCCGACTTCGCAGCGCGTGCTACGTTGTCTGCTTCGCGTTTCACATCGTCGTTGTACTTCGAGTGAGACACCATAATACGTTTGTCGTCGCGGTTGAATTCGATGACTTTTACGTTCATCACTTCGCCCACTTCTACTGTCGCACCATCTTCTTTTTTGATGTGCTTGATAGGTGCAAATGCTTCCAAGCCATGCGGCAAGGTGAAAATCGCACCACGGTCATCTTTACGGAGAACAGTTGCTTCGTGAATCGAACCGATTGGGAAGATGTTTTCAAAACCATCCCAAGGGTCATTTTCAGTTTGCTTGTGTCCGAGTGACAACTTGCGCGTTTGGCTATCAAAATCCAAAATCAAGACATCAATTTTGTTACCAACCTTCGTGAATTCAGAAGGGTGAGCAAAACGTTTTGTCCAAGACAAATCACTGATGTGAATCATACCGCCTACGCCCGGCTCCAATTCAACGAAAACACCGTATTGTGTGATGTTTTTAACGTCACCTGAATGACGCGAACCGACTGAGTACTTCTCCTCCACAATGTTCCAAGGGTCACCCGTCAATTGTTTGATTGACAACGACATCTTGCGAGAATCGCGTTCAACGGTTACAACGCGTGCTTCCATTTCTTGACCAACTTTGAAGAATTCTTTAGACGAAATTGGTGTATTCGCCCAAGTCACTTCACTCACGTGAATCAAACCTTCAACGCCTGGCTGGATTTCCAAAAATGCGCCGTAATCTTCAACGTTTACAATTTTACCTTTTACAGTAGACCCCTCAGTAATTGTGGCATCCAAGACTTCCCATGGGTGCGGCAACAATTGCTTCAAGCCCAAGCTGATACGTTTTTTGTTTTCGTCGAAATCGAGAACGGCAACGTTGATTTTTTGGTTGAGGTGCAACACTTCGCTCGGGTGATTGATACGTCCCCAAGAGATGTCCGTGATGTACAACAAACCATCGACGCCACCCAAGTCCAAAAATGCACCGAAATCGGTGATGTTTTTGACCGTACCTTCGAGAACTTGTCCTTTGTCCAAGCCGCCCAAGATGGTTTCGCGTTGTTCTGCCAAATCGCTTTCGATGAGTGCTTTGTGAGAAACAACGGCATTTTTGATTGTCTCGTTGACCTTAACAACCTTGAATTCCATTACTTTACCCACATATTGGTCGTAATCAACAACTGGTTTGATGTCGATTTGCGAACCCGGTAGGAATGTTTCCAAACCTCCTGCGTCCACGATAAGACCACCTTTTGTTTTACTGATAACGGTACCACGAATGACAGTGTGGTTTTGGAACGAGTCCAAAATCGCTTCCCAAGCACGGAGTAATTTCGCTTTGCGGCGGTTCAAAATCAATTGACCTTTCGCATCTTCTTTGCTTTCGAGATAAACGTCAACGTAATCGCCAACTTTCAAATCTGGAATATCTTTGAAATCACCAATTGATAACAAACCATCAGACTTGTAATTAACGTCCAAAACAACGTCGTTGCCCGTAATTGCCGAAACGCGACCTTTAACCACTTGACCTTCGGCAAGTAATTTCATCGTGTCGTCGTAAGATGCCAACATCTCAACGATTTGGGTATCAGAATACAAAACTTTACCACGTTTGTCTTTCGCCCAATCATAATCGTCGTGTGCAGACGACAAAGATGCCGTTGCGTCGTCAATTTCAAGAACGAGTGGTTCTTCTTCGTCAGTGTCCGCAACAACCGCTTGAACGGCTGGTGCTGCCACTGCTGCTACCGTAGCTTCAACAACAGCAGGCACTACGGCTTCTGCTCCTGCTACAACTTCTTCTTCAATCATAATAAAAAAAATTTGAAAAGAATAGAAAATGTTGGATAATGATGAATGATGAATGATGAATGATGAATTGCGCGATAGGAGCGGCAAAACGACACGGTATCAATATCTATCCTCAAATCACGATCTTTTAGGCAAGCTAACTCGTTGATATTCAAATTTTTTTTTGAATCAAACCCGATGAAAACGCCTTTTGTTTTTTCTATTTTTTAGGATGAAACCATCAAGACGCACTTCTCGCTTGCGTCTTTTGAGCGACTTTTCGTTAGATTTGGGTTAAATCGTTCCGAAATGCGGCGCAAAGATAGTTTTCTGTTTGACTTAAAGGAGTTTTTTCTACATTTTTATCGATTTTTTGTCTAAAAATGAAAAAAAAAGCGCCTAAATGCGCTTTATACTGAGGGGTCCTAAATTTTCGCTTTTTCGCTTCCCGTGCTTCAAAATGCTAAAAACGTAAAATATTGATAATCAGTTGTTTAAATGTATGTACTAATTGATTTTGAAACTAAATGACCTATTTTTACCGAAAAAATCCCGTGACTTACTATTTTTGGGAAAAATTTGAGGAAACCACATTTTCAATCGCTTAAAAAAAGACGAAACAAAACAATGACATTACAGGATTTTTTCCAGCTTTTGGGGCAAAACCCCTCGTACATTCTCACTTATTTCTCGGCAATTCCGCTCATTGCCTTGCTCACAAATTTCATGGGACAGGGCGAAGGACACCTCTCGCCGTGGCGCTTTTTGTATTCGGTGCTGATTTATGCCGTCTGCATCCCTGGTATTTTTGCCTTCGCACTGAACATTTATTTGTTCCTTTTTGAGCGCCGAAGTGTGATGGAATCGGACGTTTTTAGCCAAATTTTGCCCATTTTCTCCATGATTGGCACCCTGCTCATCATTCGTCAAAACGCGCCGTTCGCCGCAATTCCAGGGTTTGACAAATTATCTGGCTTAATTATGATGATTTCTGCGACCTTTGCGTTCATGTGGTTTTTAGACCGTACACGTATATATGTTGTAAGTTATCTCCCGTTTTGGCAAGTCGGATTGATTTTCATCGGGCTGTTTTTAGTCATTCGTTTCGGTTGGTCACGGTTCATTAGCAGCTCGGTTTAAAACGATATTGGAGCATTTTGATATTTTTAGGACCCCTCAGTATAAAGACGATTTTAATCAGATTTTCATGGATTAAATTAACTTTAGACGACATAAATCTTTAATTAAAATAAAAAAAAATTACTTAAAAATGCAAAATTCAGGTATCAATATTCGTCTTTTAATCATGGTCGGAATCATGGCTTTTTCGGTCATCTCCTACTACACAAAAAGCTCGGTAAACCCAATTACGGGCAAAAGTGAGCGCGTTGACCTTACGCCCGAACAAGAAGTGGCGATGGGGATGCAGTCGGCTCCGCAAATGGCCGCTGAATTTGGCGGCGAATACGGCGACCAAAATGTACAGATGTTTGTCAAAAAAATTGGTAATCGGCTCGTCAAAGCGGCGGGTTTGGAAACTTCGCCTTACCGCTTCGATTTCCACGTTTTGGCCGACCCACAAACGGTCAATGCTTTTGCCTTGCCTGGCGGACAGATTTTTATCACCGTCGGGTTGCTCAAAAAAATGGAAATTGAAGACCAAATCGCGGGTGTTTTGGGACACGAAATTGCCCACGTTGTCAACCGTCATTCGGCACAACAAATGGCAAAGCAAGGGATGTGGCAAGGCATCGTTCAAGGCGTGGTTGTTGGCACGAGCGGCGGCGGCATGAACGGCGGACAAATTGCCCAAATGGTGAGCCAAATGGTGAATCAAAAATTTGGTCGCGAAGACGAATTAGAGAGCGATAAATACGGCTTACACTACATGAAAGACGCGGGTTTTAAGCCAAAAGAGATGATTAAAGTCATGAAAATTTTGGAAGAAGCGGGCGGTGGACCCAAAGGCGGCACCGATTTCTCGAGTTCGCATCCAAGTCCCGCAAATCGAATTATTAAAATCAAAGAGGAATTGGCGCTCATGGGCGTAGCGGAATAAATAATCGGTTGCGGTAGCTTTCCAAAAGTTTTAAAACTTTTGGAAAGCTGAGACTAAAAACAATCTTCCTTTACAATTACTTAATGTTCAAATTTTTATGCATTACAAGAACATTATCTATTATTAATTATTTCATAAATGAGTCATCTGAGTTTTCTGAAAGAAAGTTTCCGTTCCATACGGACAACAGGTGCGGTGATGCGGAGTTCACGGTGGCTTGTGCGAGAAATGTTGCAACCAATTGATTTTGAAAAAGCCAAAGTTGTCGTCGAATTAGGCGCGGGAAGCGGTGCCTTTACGGAAGAATTATTGAGCAGAATGTTGCCCGACGCGCACCTTTTGAGCTTTGAAATTAACCCCGAATTTTGCAAAATACTGAGGGGGTCTATTTCCGACGCGCGTTTTATTCTCATCGAAGATTCGGCCGCTGCGCTACCCGAACACCTCGAAAAATTGGGTTTTGGGCAAGCGGATTACATTATCTCGGGCATTCCGTTCGTGACTTTGCCAACCGAATTGGTGCATGAAATCGTTACAGCTTCACATAAATCATTGAAAAAGAACGGTTTATTTATACAGTTTCATTATTCTTCGTTGATTCAAAAAATGTATCAACAATTTTTTGGCAACGTCGAAGTAAAGCTCGTACCACTGAATATTCCACCTGCTTTTGTCATGGTTTGTCGAAAAAATTAAGCTGAAAAGAATAAAAAAAGCCGATTATACTGAGGGGGCCTAAACTAAACAATTAAGAGATGAAAAATTATTTTTTGACCATAATTTTATCCAAGCACAACATAGTAAAATCTTGCATTTTATTGTGCTTACTTCTACTTTCTTCAAACGGTATTGTCGCTCAAAATACTAAGCAATCCTTTGGGTTACGTGTCTCAGTTGGTTTGTCAAGTTTTTTGGATAAGCACTCACCGAGTCGCTATAAGCCCAGAGGGTTAAGTTACGATTTGAGTTTGTTCACGCACGTGCGCCGTACCAATCGAGCAATCGGTTTGAATATAGAAGCAAATTATAGTCAAAAAAATATCACATACGGTTCTTTCGATTATGCACTAAATTATTTTTCTTTGGGTTTAATACCAGGTTATCACTTAGATAAAAGCGGAACGGTGATATATTTGGGAGGCAACGCCTCATTATTGTCAACATACACAATAACAAATGGCAATTCCAGAAGCAGTTCTTTAGATTTGAGTAGTTATGATTTACACTTAATAACAGGGTTTAGTCAGAAATTATTTACCATAAATCAAGTCAAGATAGATTTAGATACTCGTTTTAATATAGGTTTTAGTATCAAGGGACCTGAAACTCGAAATTATGGTGTTAGCGTAGGTATTTTGATTAAGAAAAATGTAAAAAAAACGGATTAACAAAAAAAAGCCGATGATACCCCTCAGTATCATCGGCTTTTTAGTTTCCTAAAAACGTCGGCGAGGTTTCAAACCTCGCCGACGTTGACGGATAATTACCTAATTCTTTCGCTTAAAATCATTCAATGCGCTAATCGTTTTGCGCAGCAATATTTCGGAATGACCGTCGGCGATGTAATTTTTTATCTCGCCAATCACCTCATACCCCATCCTTTTGTACAGCCGCTGCGCATCGACGTTGAAATCCGAAACGCACATGAAAACGTTGGGCGATACTTCATAAATGCGATTTTCCAAGAATGTAATCAATTGATTACCAAGTGTATGTCCGCGATATTGCTCCGCAATCAGCAACGTTTGAATATAACCAACGAGCGCACCTTTCAGCTGAATAATCGCCAAACCCATCACTTCCCCGTCCACTTTAGCGACGTAAGATTCCGCTAAAGGATTGCGAATGGTTGCCAAACATTTTTCATACGTCCGCCCCAAAGTGACCCACGGCTCGTTGCTCGCCATGAGTCGCGCGGCGGCTTGAATATCCGCTTCTTCAAACATAGGTTGACAAGTAAATCCCATTTTTTTTAAATTTTAAATTAAA
>JAYUKJ010000679.1:0-10261 GCA_043764555.1 Saprospiraceae bacterium | reverse complement strand
CGTAACGCTGAATCCTATTAACGAAATCATGCCACTTTTAGGGTCAAAAGAAGGCATAATGCACGTCTGCATGACGTACTTGGAAGCGGGTGACGAAGCCTTAATTCCGAATCCAGGCTATCCGACTTATCGCGCAGCGGTAACTTTGACGGGGGCGGAATGCGTAAATTATGACCTTTCAGCAGCCAATAATTGGTTGCCCGATTTTGACGCATTGGAAAAAATGGATTTATCAAAAGTGAAGTTGATGTTCGTCAATTATCCACATATGCCGACGGGCGCACAGGCAACGCGGGCGGCGTTTGAGGACATTGTGGCGTTTGCAAAAAAACATAACTTGTTGGTAATCAACGACAATCCTTACTCTTTTATCCTTAACGAAGGCCCCCTCAGTATTTTGTCCGTTGAGGGCGCAAAAGACGTGGCATTAGAGTTAAATTCGTTGTCAAAAAGTCATAATATGGCAGGTTGGCGCGTCGGTGCGTTGGTTGGTCGAGCGGATTATTTGAGTGATGTGTTGCGTTTCAAATCAAATATGGATTCAGGAATGTTTCTCCCCGTTCAAGTTGCCGCCGTTGAAGCCTTGCAAGCGGATGCGGATTGGTACGCCGAATTGAACAAAATTTACGCAGAAAGACAACAAAAAGTCTTTGATTTGCTCGATTTACTCGATTGTTCGTTTGACAGAAAGCAGCAAGGAATGTTCGTTTGGGCGAAAACACCCCCTCAGTATAAAACGGGTTTTGAGCTGTCTGATAAGATTTTGTACGATGCCAATGTGTTCATAACGCCTGGCGGCATTTTTGGTTCGGCGGGCGATGGCTATATACGTGTGTCGCTGTGCGCGAAAATTGCCGTTTTTGATTCGGCGATTTTGAGAATTCAAAATATGTCGAAGGAAATGGACGCCGTTACATAAGTTTTCTAACACGTATATTACGCTCTTGGACAACAGTGAAAGAATGAAATAATTCATCTTGATGTTTTTGGATGGCGCGCAAGACAATCACTGCATTGTCCTCTGGAAAACCCGTCAGGCGAATTAGCACAACACCTGTATGACCTTGGTGGTCTCGAAAAACCAAGTCTCCAAAGTCTTTGTCTTGAGTTAACAACACAACGTTTTTTCCCCGTGCGATAGACAAGACTTCATCGTCGGATATACTTGGCGTTGTTTCGGAGATAGAAATACGTCAAAATTATTTTCTCGTAGTATTTCAATAACGGGAAAATCTACGCTTTCATCGGCGACAAATTTCATGCGGCAAGCGATTTAGGGACGTTTGAGTAAAAAACGTCCGTTTGGAAAGATTGAAGCGCGAAAGCATAAGCCGCTAAGATTTTCTCACGAGTTAAGTGTGGATAAGCGCGTAAAATATCATTTACGTCGTAGCCATAAGCCGTTTTTTCTAAAATTAATTCAACCGTAATACGCGTTCCTTTGATGATAGGTTTGCCGAGCATCACTTTAGGATTGATATCTATATAATCTTCAAAATTCTTAATCATTGCTTTAATATTTTTTCAAAAGTAATCATATTTTACAAAGTTCAAAAAACAATTCCAAAAATCTAAAAAAGCACCCGAAAAACGTGATTACCATCACATTTTCACAGCCGCGTTTTTCACTGGTTGCATTAATTTGACATTATTTAAGCGACTAAAGTATCTTATACCTTTGTATATCAAAAAAAAAACGGAAATTTGCGCCAATATTATTTTTAGTATTAATGTTAATTTGTTTTCAAAAATTTTAAAAGCATCGAAAATTATGAATCTTAAACTTGGAAAAACATCCTTGACGCTCATTCTTATGGTCTGTTTTATGGCAGCAACGACGGCGCAAGACTTGCATTTTGGCTTTCACCTTAGTCCATCGTCGAGCTGGTTAAGCACCGACAACACGCGCATCAACGGTACAGGCTCAGCATTGGGTTTGAAACTTGCCCTTATTGGTGAAAAACGCTTTTCGGAAGCCTATGCGGTTACGACGGGTCTTGGTTTTCACTTCAACACAGGCGGCGCTGTGCGTTTCGCTTTACCGGGCAAATTGTGGACAAAGAGTTACGATAACTTTGACACCAAGCCTCGGGCGCTCGATACTTTCCCAAAAGACTCAAAATTGCGCTATTCTATCAGCTATTTTGAAATTCCGATTGGCTTGAAAATGCGGACGGCGGAAACGGGCAATCACATCCGTTGGTTTGCAGAACCGCAATTGACTCTTAGTTTCAGAACGAACGCGAAAGGCGCAATTTCGAGCGCAAACCCGATTCCCGACCAAGAAAAAATCTCGATTGGTGGCGAAGTTGCGGGTGCGATGCTCTCGTGGGGCATTGGTGCGGGCGGCGAGTACATTATCGCGAACAACACGGCGATTGTTGTCGGTTTGTACTACCAAAATGGTTTTACGGACGTAACAAAAGATGGCAGTAGCACAATGTATGACGCATCAGTCACGGGTGGGCAACGTGAGGACAACGCAAAAGGCGTAATCAAAAGCATCACTTTACGCCTCGGCGTGATGTTTTAGACCTTTCCAGAAGACTGGAAGATTCACAGTTTTTTTTTAGAATTGCCCAATCTGAAATTATAAAAAAAGCCGTCTCGATGCATCAATCGAGGCGGCTTTTTTAGTGAAAGTCAAGTAGTTTAAGACAATCAAAACGGTTCAATGCCTTATTTTTAACTTTTATTCAAAAAATACTGAGGGGTCCTATTTTTTTGATTGACGATAAATTTCTTCCAAATTTTTAACTGCCGAATACACTTCAATACCCCGTTTTTGCAGCGAACGCACCTCCGATTTGGTGCTGTTATCGGGGTTGTTAAAACCCGTAACAACGACTTTGTAGGGCAGTTTTTCTTTCATAATAATTTCCGCTTTGTCGTAACCAATTGATTTCAAACGCGCTAAAACCTTTTCGGCATTCTCTTTATTGGCAAAACTTCCCGCAAAAACGAGCTTATTGCTCAACGAATCAATGCCATTTAAAACGGCATTCAAAACGGGTTTATTCCGCTTAAATTTTTCTCTTTTGGCGGCATTAAATGCCATTAAGGCGGGACTGTTTTGAGGTAATTCATTGCCTTCTTGAGACGTGTTTTCATCAAAATTATTGAACACGTGCGGGTCGTTCAGTCCGCCTACCTGACCGATTGTATCCATCTGCTCATTGAAAATAAGGCGATTATTGCGCGCTTTTTCCGCAATTGTCGGGTCTTTTGGCAATTCGATTATTTCTTTTTTTTGCATTTTCAAATAGACAATCGTAACAAAAAAAACGATGGGAATCCAATACAGACGCGTGTAACCCTGAGGACCAGTGCCGCTGTTTCGACCATCGTACAGGGAATTATAAACCCGCGTGGGCGCCGCCGCATTGTACCGATTAACGCTTTTATAAACGTTCGACATTTCTGAATTTTCCATTTTTTTTTGATTTAGCAGACCATTAAAATGAATGAAAAACACCCCAATAACGTTTTTATACTGAGGGGTCCTATTTTTTTTATTTTTCAAAAAAAAGGAGCAACACCGTTCAAGTCGTCGTCGCGCGTCGAACCATTATGGACAACAGAGACGGCATAAAACGCTTCAAATACACCGCCAAACGCTCGCGGCCAGCTGCTACTATGAGTTCCTCTTTTTCGCTGCGAATAGCTGATAGAATGCGTTTTGCAACTTCTTCAGGTGTGAAACCATTGTCGGTTGCGGCGTCCATTGTGCCTTGGGCTTTGCCGTCGGCGGTCAAGGCGTTGAGGCTGATATTCGTTTTGACGTAGCCGGGGCAAACCATCAAAATGCGTAAACCATCGCCGTGCGTTTCAGCGCGCAAAGTGTCAAAAAAGCCGTGCAAACCGTGTTTTGCCGCCGCGTAGCTCGACCGCAAAGGCGCGCCCAATTTGCCCATAATGCTCGAAATTGCGACGATTTGACCGCTTTTTTGCGCCAGCATCGTGGGTAAAACGGCTTTTGTCATGGCAATTGTTCCCAAAAGATTGACCGAAATCATTTGCTCATCGACGCTGAAAGCCGTCTCGCGGGTCAACGACCGTTGGCTCAATCCTGCGTTGTTGACCAAAATATCGACCGAGCCGCCGAGCCGTTCAAGCGTCGTTTTGACCGTTGAAAACACCGCTTTGTGGTCGCCAATATCCAACAAAACAATGTCAATCGCTGCCGCCCCAACGCAGTTTGCCTTCACCCGTTCCAACTCTTTGGCGTTGCGCGCCGATAGAACCAATGCGGCGCCTTCCCGCGCAAAAGCGTAGGCAAGCGCCTCGCCAATGCCCGATGAGGCGCCCGTTATCCACACTTTTTTATTCTTAAAACTCATTTTGTATAAATAATTTACGCTTTTTTGTTGTGAAAATTAAAAAACAAAAGTAATAAGGACCCCTCAGTATTTTCGGCATTTTTGCAATAAAAAACGGAGACACTTTGCGCCGTCCCATTTTTTCCTACTTTTGAGGCTGTCAACTCTTCTTTTTTTATTAAAAAAACTGCTATGCCGAACAGCAATACACGTGCGCAAAAGCGTATCGACGATTTAGAAAATCAACTTGACAAATTCGACAGCGACGAAGCCAAACTTTTAGCGCTCAACGAACTCGCGGGTTTTTACACGTTTACGAACATTCGCGAAGCGCAAAAACGCCTCTCGGAGCAACACCGTTTGCTGCTGAAAAAGGCATATCCTGACCTTTTGTTGAATTTTAACCTGAATACGGCGATTGTTGAGAATCAATTTTACAACTATCGGCTCTCCGAAATCCACTTTCGGCAAGCACTCGCCATCGTCGAAAACGAAGGCAATGTGAGCCAACTTGTCGAAGTTTTGATTGATTTTGCGGGAACACTCATTAATATGCATCAACTCACGGAAGCTGCCGATTTGCTCGACCGCGCCGACCGCCAACTCAAATCTTTTCCCGATGATATTCTTTCGGCACGTTTGCTTTGTCGCGAAGGCAATTTGTGGTTGCACTACACCGACTACGACCGTGCGACGGAATTGTTATTCCAATCGGACAAAATGTTTAGCAATATTGAGCCTGAAAAGTTGACAATCAAGGATTTATACTTTCAAACTTTAATTCATTCAGGATTGGGTTTGATTTTTGAGAAAACGGGCGATTTGCAACGCTCCGTGAATGCTTACCGCCGTGTGATTGAAATGTCTGAATCGGCGGGCATCAAAAGTCGCCTTGTTTGGCATTATGTCAACGTCGGAAAAGCGTACATGACGCTGAATGACTACGCGAATGCCGAAGATTTTTTCCAAAAAGCCGACCTTATCAAAGACGATATTAGCCAATCTGCGCGCGCTCATGCTACGGGAAATTTGGGTTATTGCCACTTTCTCGGCGGGCGCTACGACGAAGCACTCGACCATTACAACCGCGCCGAACAGATTTATCGACGGTCGAAAGAGACTGATTACGAAAATTTGTCCATCGTTTCCCGTTGGAAAGGCATCCTTTTTGACGCCATCGGCAAGCCAAAACGCGCTGAAAAACGTTTGTTAGAAGCCTTGGAATTTGCAAACTTGGCAAACGATACCCGCCAAAAAGCGATTCTTTGCCGCGACATCGCCGAGCTTTACGCCGACCGAAACGACTACCGCAATGCTTACGATTATGAAGTTTTTCACAATCAATTCGTTAAACGGGTTTTCGAGGAGACGAATAAGACGAAAGTGGATGAATTGGAATTCAAATACGAAGCCGACCGCCGCCGTAAAGAAGCCGAAATGTTGCGCCTTCAAGCAACAGGTTTGCAACTCAAAGCCTTGCGCGCACAGATGAATCCGCATTTTATGTTCAATGCTTTGAACTCCATTCAACACCATATCCAATTTGAAGACCGTGAATTGGCGGCACAGTATCTTGCAAAATTTGCAAAATTGATGCGCTCGAGTCTCGAATATTCTGAATTGGAAATTATTTCTTTAGAAAATGAAATTGAATTTTTAGCCGACTATTTGACCATCAATCAGAAGCTTCGATTTGACAACAAATTGCAATTTTCAATCATCGTTGACGAAGAAATTGAAGAGGACATTACGGGCGTTCCCACGATGATTGTTCAGCCTTATATCGAGAATGCGATTGAACACGGCATTCGTCCTAAAAAAGGTGGATTTATCAAAATTGACTTCAAATTGGTCGATGATGACTCCATTATGTGCATAATTGAGGACAACGGCATCGGCCGCGTGCGCGCAAAGGAATTCCAAGACCGTGATAATTACCACCTTCGCCATAAATCGCGCGGCGTAAACATCACCGAACGGCGGCTCGAAATCCTGCATTCTACCCGCAAAGACACATTTTCCACACGGACGATTGACCTCTATGACCCCCTCAGTAATGAAGCAATTGGAACGCGTGTGGAAGTGCAAATTCCGATTGTGGACATTACTTCAAAGTCTTGGGCATAGATTTTTGACCCCATTTTGAAAAAAAAGATTTGCAAAATTTGCGATTTTTGCAAAAAAAGCCCCACTTTTGTTTGCAAAATTTGCAATCATTTATTTTTAGGCATTTTCAAATAAGATAAATTGCTAACGCTTTTAACACTTGAAAAACGCCATAAACGCTGTATTCAAAATGCAAAACCCAACACTTGATATTGCCCACTTAACCACGGAGGCTGCGTCGCATTACAATAATTTAGAATTGATGTCCACCGCCGAATTGCTTAAAGCGATGAACGCCGAAGACAAAAAAGTACCACTTGCTGTCGAGGCTGCTTTGCCGCAAATCGAGGCTTTCGTCGCGGCTGCTTATGAACGTATGCGCGAAGGCGGGCGCTTGTTTTACATCGGCGCAGGGACGAGCGGGCGCTTGGGCATTCTGGATGCGTCCGAAATACCGCCGACCTATGGCGCGCCTAAAGATTGGGTCATTGGCCTGATTGCGGGCGGTGACACGGCCATCAGAAATGCGGTCGAAAACGCCGAAGACGACGATGAACAGGCTTGGCGCGACCTCAAACCGTATAAATTGGATGAATCCGACATTTTGGTTGGCATTGCCGCGTCGGGTCGGACGCCTTACGTGATTGGGGGCTTGAAAAAAGCGCAGAAAAAAGGGCTTCTGACGGGGTGCATAGTCTGCAATACGGGTTCGCCCGTGGCAGCAAATGCGGAATTTCCGATTGAAATTGTCGTTGGTCCAGAGTTTGTCACGGGTTCGACGCGGATGAAATCGGGGACGGCAACCAAACTCGCACTCAATATGATGTCAACGGCTTTGATGATAAAAATGGGGCGCGTCAGTGGCAACAGCATGGTGGATATGCAATTGACGAACAAAAAATTGGTGACCCGCGGCACGAGTATGATTATGTTTGAACTAAAAGTGAACATCGAAACGGCCGAAAAACTGCTGCATCAATATGGTTCAGTTCGACGCGTCATAGCCAATTATAAGCACTGATTTGGACGAATTTCTAATATATCAGAGAATGTAGCGATTTTGGTCGAATAAAAGTGCATATTTTATAACTAAACTCAACCTCAAAACGTTTCTGATGTTTCAGAATCAAGCCTGTTTCAGAGCATCTTAAATAATTGTAAAAATGAATATCAAGCATTTAATTGTCGTACTTCTGTGCGTTTTTGGTCTTTTCGCTTGCGAAAAAGAATTTTCACCAGATTTGCCTACAACCGCCGAAGACATTGTCGTGGAAGGGTACATCGAATCCGTCCCTCAAGGTCGCCAGACAATTCCTCCCTACGTTTTGTTGACAAAAGCGATTCCTTTTTTCAGAGAAATCAAGAGTTTCAATGGCTTATACGTGAATGGAGCGGAAGTTTGGGTGTCTGACGGTAAAGACAGCGCGCGCTTGCAGGAATTTTGTTGGAAGAGCTTAGACTCGGCATCGAAGAAAATAGTTGCGCTAAATTTTGCCATCGACTTGGACAGTGTCAACGCTAATTTCGACTTTTGCGCGTACATTGATTTCGCTCAAAAAATAAAACCGACCATCGGAAAAACGTATTTTTTACGCATAAAAACCAAAGAAGGCGCCCTCTTGACCGCAAAAACGACCATTCCACGCCTCGTTCCGATTGATACGGCTGCATTTATCAAGCCACCAGGAACGAATAAAAATGACTCAATGGCCCAAATGCGTCCCACAATTCGCGACCCCCAAGGTCGTGACTATTACCGTTATTTCACATCCGTTAATGGGAGTTCTTACGTCGTCGCGCGCAATTCGGTCGTGGATGATGCCTTTTTTGATGGACAACGAACAACCTTCAACCTGCTCAATACGCAGCCGCGAAAGAAAGACGCGCCGCCTGAGACTTTCGGTTTATTTAGCAGAGGCGATACCGTAAGCGTCAAATTTTCATCAATTGATAAAGCGCATTTTGATTTTTGGAGTACGCTCGAATTCAACTCAAATAACGGCGGTCCATTCGCTTCCTACACCAAAGTTAAGCACAATATTGTCGGTGGATTGGGCATTTGGGGCGCTTATACATCAACTTTTTATGATGCCATTGTGCCTAAAAAGTGAGAAAAATATCCCAAGCAGCGTTGCCTAATTGATGAGGGATAATTGAATTAATAAAACCCTTAGCTTAGTCGCACAGCTTCTAATTTTACGTTTAATTGAAGTGAAAATATTGCCCCTTGAGGGCATCAAAAAACACATAAAAAGGCAATAAAAACCATTTTATACTGAGGGGTCCCTTTTTTTAATTTAAAAAAAAGAGACCCCTTTTTTAAACCCTAATCCAACGCAATAGCGCACAAAATACCCGCTAATTCTTGTGGTTTACTAAAAAAAGGCGAGTGGCTTGTTGCCATTTTATAGACCTTTTTACAAGGTGTTTCAGTGTACATTTTTTGCTGAATAAAAGGTGTTACCGCCCTGTCTTCCGTACACTCGATGTAAAACCGAGGAATCTGTCCGTAATTATTTTCGGTTAATTGCAAAGGCACGCTGCCCGATTCAATCGGTTCGTGACTCAACAATAATTTTGCTAATTCTGTAATGTCGCCTGCACAATCACGATATAATCCCTCTTTATAAATCACTGATTTCAAGGTAGTTGTATTGGTTTCTGAGTGAATCGTGACGTAAGGCTTTAGAATGCCATCGGTATCTTGCATCGAATACGCTCTTTGCGTTTTATTATTTGGAATCAAATAAGCCGCTAAATAAACGAGTTTTTCGACTTTATGTGGTCGAAACTCGGCGGCTTGCGAAATCATTATTCCGTTTTTACTATGTCCAACTAAAACAACTTTCCCCTCAATGGTGTCCAATAAATCACAAATATTCGCCACTGTTTTTTTCATTGTTACATCTTGAATCGGCGTCCTATCTCTGCCCATGCCGAGCAAATCTATGGCAATTGTTTTATGCCCCTTTGCTTCTAAAATCGGGATTAATTTGTACCAATTCCACGCACTGTGCCATGAGCCGTGAATTAAAATAAATGTCTTTTTCATTTCTATTTTTTTTGAAAAAAGGATGAATTAATGGGGCAAAAGTGAGTCTATAAAACACATTAGACAAGCCGATTCTTGCGGTATTTTCGAGCATCAATTGTCCTCATCCTACGATATTTCAGCATAAAAAACGGTTTTATACTGAGGGGTCCTCTTTTTTCACTTTCAGAATTTAAAAACGTTTTCATGCAACGTTTTTTTAGTTTTATTGTCATTGAAAAGAAAGAAAATACGTTTAAAAGTAACTTTGTGCTATCTCAAAACGTCATTTTCTTAAAGACTATAACTCAATTATTCTTCTCTAAATCAAAACGATTAAATCTATGCAAAAAGCATTGCTCCCCTTCCTAATAATCTTTTTTACGTCCAATTTTGTCGTGGCTCAAATGACGAAACGACCTGAATTGGCAGCCAAAAAAGTTGCTAAATCCATTAAAATTGATGGTATTTTGAACGAACCCGCGTGGTTAGAAGCGTCTTTCATTGATAAATATACCGAATTTAGACCGACGCCTTTCAAAGCCGAAGCGCCAGAAACGCGCACCGAAACCTACATTATGTACAACGACGAAGGGATTTACGTCGGCGGCAAGTGTTTTGAGCGCAATCAAGACAGCATTTCAAAGGAATTAATCGGGCGAGATGGCTTTGGCAACAACGATTTTTTCGGGATTATTTTTGACACGTACAACGACAAAATCAATGGTTTTGAGTATTTCGTCACGCCTTTGGGCGAACAAATGGACGCAAAAGCATCGGCGGATGGCGAAGATTTGAGTTGGAA
>JAYUKJ010000678.1:0-2992 GCA_043764555.1 Saprospiraceae bacterium | reverse complement strand
TTTTTCCTTCGGACAAACGTCCCAAGTTGTCTCTTTGCCTCAAAGCGTTGTTCCGTTTGCCTTTAACGGCAACTCGAACAGGCCGCGTCTCCAAACTTTTCGTTCTTCCACTATCTACAATCCTGTAGCTTACAGTCTGCCGCAAACTTTCATTAGTGCTTTCCCGAATGGTCAAATTGACTTTGGCGATGGCAATGGTTTTGTGCCAGTCGGTACGCAAACGACGCGCGTTATCAATTATTCGAGTTTTAATGAAAAAATCATTAGGCTAAATACAGGTGTTGCGGGTGCTGCAATTAGAAACGTTGCGCGTATCAGCGTCAAGCAACAGATAGCGGCTTATGCCAAACCCGATGAAGTCTGGACAGTCGGCGTCAAAGCAGGTGTTAGTTGGACACGTCCGTCTTCTTGTGCGAATGCTTATCCTGTTAATCCGCTGTTCAATACCGAACAAACAACGGCTTTCAATGATGGCAGCATTGGCAAGGCAAATGTCTACATCAAATACGGTAAAGAAAATGGCGTTAGTCGGACACGCCTTGCCCGACCCATTATTTTTATTGATGGGATAGACTTTGATAGCTATAATTTCAAAATTACGGACAATGCCGTCAACAACACAACTGAAAGTACAAATAAAGTCATTCGGTACGGCAGCACAGGTTGGGACGTTCTTTGGACAGGAACGGAGGAATCAAAACTTGACGGACCGAATGACCGTGAAGTATTTGGCAATTATCCCGCAGCTTTCACGCGGCTTCTAAACGAGGGCTACGATTTTGTGTTCGTAGATTTTGAACGTGGTGCTGATTATATTCAGAAAAATGGTTTGTTATTGGCCGAGGTCATTCGTCAAATCAACGCCAAGAAAATTCAAAATGATTGTCGCGCTAAAAACGTCGTTATCGGCGCAAGTATGGGCGGACAAGTCGCACGTTGGGCATTGAGAACGATGGAGAATGCGGGCGAGAATCACGATTGTCATACGTATGTTTCTTTCGATTCTCCACAAAAAGGCGCACACATACCCCTCAGTATTCAAGCCGCCGCTTTTTGGGCAAGTCGCTCTGGTATCAATACAGGGTCTCCGTCATTGTGGCAAAAGTTGAATCTGCCCGCTGCCCGACAACTTATTTTTGAGAATTTGGGAACGGCTGAACGCAGTGGGAAAATCGCCGTCGGACGTTGGGAAGTTTCGGGTTTGACTGGTTTTGGGGACATTGAATTTACGGGAACAGATTTTAAATGTTTACGTGAACAATACGTTGCAGAAATGGCAGCATTGAATTATCCACAACAAACACGAAATGTGGCAATCGCTTGTGGTGGCTTTAACGGTAGTCCACAAGGCTTTGGCAACGGTAGCTTTCTTTTTAATATGAATATTCCAACATCACCTGGCGGAATTGGCGCAATAGCGGGTTTCAATGGCAATGCAGGGCATTTCAAAATTTGGTCGGGAGATGGCACAGCCGCAAGTTTAGCAGTCGTAAAAACTGGTGATTGTAATGCTAATATCATACCCGCTTCGGTTGGTTTCGGCGGACGTGCGGGACAACAATTTATCTTTGCTGCGGCGTTCCCATCTTCATTTAATGAGTCAATCGTACTACCTTCAGGTGAAATCGTAAGGATTCCATGTAATTATTCAACACTTTACGTTCAAAATCTTCAAAATCTACCTTACCTTGACAATGCGCCTGGTAGTTTCAGACAAGACTTGGCTTCATTAAAACAGCTCATTGAAGAAGAATCGGCAGAGGTAGAGGGAACGACAGTTAATTTGAATGGATTGCCCAGCGAAACCACAAAAAAACAATGTTTTATCCCAATGTTGAGTGCTTTTGATGTGCAGCAAACGGTGAGTGACCAAAGTTTATATCAAGGTTTCAAACAATTCATTAGAAGTCCATTAACGCCTTTTGCAGAGATTTTTGCTCCCGAAGCGAACTTAAAACACGTCGAAATAAATACTGAGATTACTGATTTCTTACTACAACAAATCAAGATTCGAGAAATCAACTTACCCTTAACGCTCGTGGGTCAAAACTATAATTTTGCCAATCTCAATAAAACGGTACTTTCATCTGTTGACATCAATAACGCTTCAACGATTCGTATAAATGGTTCGGGTAATTCAGGACTGGGCAATGAGCCAAGTAACGCCCTACCAAGTGGTTTTGAAGTTATAACAGGCGGTGGTTGCGGTCCTGCCACAGTAAATGTTAACAATGGTGGTACGCTTAGAGTTGGTGAAACAGCACGCGTTGGAACATTAAAAATCACTAATGGTAGTGTGGTTAGGGCATTTTTAGGCGCAACACTTGTCGTTGACAACAGTTCTCAAATTATTGTTGAAAACGGCGGTCGACTTATCATCGAATCTGGCGCAAGAATCAACCTTATCGGCTCAGAATCAACGATTTTAGTGCGCAATGGCGGCTAACTCATTATTGAAGGCAACATGGTTTTCTCGGGCAATGGCTTTTTTCAATTCGATGCAGGGCATATATTTACACTCGGCAACGACCTTTTACTGAGGGGGTCGGGCAGAGCGACGCGGCTAATTCGCTTGAACACCCCTGCTCCTTTCACAACGAATACCTTGGCAATTAACGGTCGCGCGGTCACTTTATCTGATGGTCTAATCGAATATGGCGCACGTTGCCAGATTAACATTACCAACGGTATCAATCAGATGAATGCCATCGATAACATGACTTTTCAAGGTTCCATCACTGGTACAGCTTTGAATTTCGACAATGTTGCGAATGTGAGTATTCAAAATTGCCTATTCAATAACTTGAATGAAGGTATTGTGATTAATAGCAATATCAATCTCTTAAATTTCGTCAATATTGGTGACAGTCGTTTCAATGACAATAAATTAGGATTGAGAATTCGCGTTTCTCAGCCCGTTAACGTTGCGACACGAGGTATTTTTATTCATGATTGCCGTTTTGACTACGTTAATTCGGGTTCTATTGAACCA
>JAYUKJ010000677.1:0-10269 GCA_043764555.1 Saprospiraceae bacterium | reverse complement strand
TTTAAGTCAATTCAAAGCGCTAAAATTCAACCTTTAAAACGCTAATTTTAATTCAATTCAAAACGCTAAAATTTAACCTTTAAAACACTAATTTTAATGTTATTTTCTCAATTTTTAATTCACTAAAATCAATTCTAAAATGAAAAAATTTATTGTTTTTTTATCGTTTGTAGCCTGTTTTTTTTCATGCCATAAACAGTATGAAACTTGTGAAAAGGAATGCTCTATTTTTACAATTAAAGGTCGTGTTTTGAATATGGAAACTAACATGGGTATTGCTAATACGCCAATTTCAGTGAGGTGGCGTTCTTCTGGTGGATTTGGTTTTTCAGGTGGCTCGAGTAAGGATATTGCCGACGGGAAAACAGATAATTCAGGGAATTTTACGTTTAATACAAATATTGATACTTCATTATTTAAGAAATATAGTATTGAAGTCAGCATTCCCACAGACAATAATAATTTCTTGTATATTCCTTCGCCATTCAGTACCTATTCGATTATTGAAGTATCTTCCACTCAGTCTAAGAATTTTTTATTTAGGGTATTTCCTATCGCAAAATTGACTTTAAAAATTAATTATCCCATTAATAACTCAACTTCGGAATGTGTAAGTTATGGCTTCGCTCCAAATTATGGATATACTTGTTGTTGGAATAAAAGTCCTAATCCAAGTATTAGAGATACAACACTTACAGTTGAAACGGCATCTGGAATTTTAACGAACATAAAGTGGTATAAAAAAGATGCACAAGGAAATGTAAAAGTTCTTACAGACTCGATTTTATGCAAAAAAGGCGTTGAGAATGTGATTAAAATCACTTATTAAATGCTCAAATCAATTTTTTAATTTTCCCAAAAGACCCCTCAGTATAAGACCGTTTTCCTCAAATTCAGACAGCAAAAAAGCCTTGTAAATCATTGATTTACAAGGCTTTTTTGCTGTCTAATCGCGGTCTCTTTTATGTTTGTGACCGTTCTTTTTACCTCTTGAATTGCGGGCATAATATTCGGGTGCTTCGCAACGCCGTGGCGCGGCATATTCCCAATAACCCGCCGACCAAACGTAATCGCGGACATAATTGTCCCAATCCCAATGACCTTCCCGCCAAATATAATCGGGACTCGGGCAAGGCGCGCGTCTAACTTCCATACGCGGCGGCGGTGGCGCGGGTAAATTGATGCGAACGGAGACCAATTGCGCGTGGCTTTCCGTAGAAAGAAAACTGATGCCCAATAGGACTAAAAGTGTTTTTAAATGCTTCATGTAACCTTGTTTTTAAGAAATAAATGAATTAAAATTAATTAAAAACAAAAGTAGTGGGCGCGCTTTAGCTTTTGGTTAAGGGCATTTTAAAGTATTGGATGAAGCCGTTAATGTTTTACTAATGATGTTAAAAAGGACCCCTCAGTATAAAGCCGTTTTTTACTCATTTTTGAGTGAAAAACGGCTTTATACTGAGGGGTCTTTTTTAAGAATTATGGATTAAAAATTACCCGTTAATTGAACCGATAACAACCGTATTTTCGGCTGCTTTTCATGCCTCTTCTTTTGGTTGTTTTGAAACCCGAACCACCCAAGCCCGAGAAGAGATTTTTGAACGAAAAACCCGATGATTTTGAGACCCGCGAGCTGCCGCTTGATGCCGACTTTTCCGACCGATTTGATTGCCGTTCAGTGCGTTCAACGCTGGCTACTTTTTGAGTAGGTGCGTACATTTCTACATTTGTAATCAACTGATTACCAGTAGTTTTTTCTTTTTTATTGACATTACTCAAATCCGTTTGCGTCGGCATTGGCGTCGTTGATTGGGCGTTGATAATGGGCGTTTTTGCCGCAATGTTTGGCGTCGCATTCGTCGGATTATTCGGCTTATTCAAGTTCGGATTCGGAATCACTTCGCCTTTGGAATTGCGGTATTCGTATTCAAATTTCGGCGCCGCTGTTGCCGTTTGTTGTGGCGTAGGACGGTTGTTAATGGGCGTAAATTGTCCATTATTTGGCTGATTATTAGTCGGCTTGGCGTTCGGATTTGGAATCACTTGCCCTTGAGAATTGCGGTATTCGTATTCAAATTTCGGCGCTGCCGTTGCTGTTTGTTGCGGCGCGGGACGGTTGCTAATGGGCGTAAATTGTCCATTATTTGGCTGATTATTCATCGGCTTGGCGTTCGGATTTGGAATCACTTGCCCTTTAGAATTGCGGTATTCGTATTCATATTTAGGCGCTGCCGTTTGTTGCGGCGCAGGACGGTTGTTAATGGGCGTAAATTGTCCATTATTGGGTTTATTATTGGTCGGCGCAGACGTTATCGGCGCCTCAATTGTGTTGTTATACTGAGGGGGTGTCGTCGGTTGTTGCGGCGCGGGTAAGTTGTTAATCGGTGGCGATATTTGCCCCGCTGGAAAGTTTGGTTGCCCCAAATTGATGCTTGATGGATTGGCATTGCCCGAGCGACCCAACGGATTTGTCACGGGTTTAGGCGTTGTAATGACGATGCGCACAACGTCGCCGATGCCATAATCGCCCTCAATTTCAGCCAACACTTGCGCATCCGATGCACCTTTTGTTTTGTTAATTTCGGTGGTATTTGCGTAGTTATTGTCCGTTTTAGCGCCTTTTATGGCGGGAGCTTGCGCGAATGTAAGTGTGGTCACTAAGCTGATAGGTACCAACAAATGCACCCGACCCAACGAGAGGGAAGAACAAATTAAGTTAATATTCATAGTTATCAATTGTAAGTATATGGTTATTAAAATCGGGGGAGAAAATAGTTGTGATTCGTAATTTTTGAAAAAACGGGGAGGATTGTTCGTTGCGATTCTTAATTTTTTGAATGAAAATAATTTTGAAAAATGGTCGTGATTGGTAATTTTTTGTTAGAGACGCCGAATGACATTTCGAGCATCATTTGTCGCTTTTTTTAGCCTTAATATACGCAGAAATGTTCGCTATCGTTTGTAATTTCTAAACATTAAAAAATTTTGGTAAATGGTTGCGATTCGTTATTTTTTCTAACTTAATGATGAAGGTAATCTGTCGTGATTCGTTCAATAAATTAATGTTGGGAGGCGGAAATCTGTGACTTGAAATTCTTAATTGTGGGAGATATACGTTCGTTGTGATTTTTAATTTTCAGTAAGTTAATTTTACAGTTTTTAGCAAATTCTGACCTAATAACAAGGGTTAATTAGATTTAGTTCCGTTCAACTATTATTATTTTCCAATTAAAAACTGCGGGTTTGTTTGCATTTCTCGCAGTGTTAAAAGAAGCATATTTAAGCATTAAAATATTGGGATATTGAGACATAAACCATTGATTTCCAGTCAAATATCCCAATATCCCGATATTCTAAAATGTTATTGATTTGTCGGTGTTGAAAGTGTCCCCGTTTTAGGTTGTCCTTGACCCGATTTTTCCAATTTAATAATTTTTTGATATAAGTTTTTATCCTCAATAATTTCTTTCAAAGAGTGGCTCCAAAGCGGGTCTTCTTCCATGATTGCCGTGATTTTCAGTTCCGTTCGGCGGTTCAATTGGTGGTCTTCGTCGGAGCATTTTATCTTGTTGGCACAACCGTTTACAAGCTCTGTTTCGCCGTAACCTTTAGACGTAATATTGTTTTGGCTAACGCCGCTGACGTCAACCAAATATCTCACCGCCGCTTCCGCACGTCGGCCCGATAAAGCCATGTTGTAGGCATCTGAACCGCGTGAATCGGTGTGCGCACCCAGCTCTACTTTAATCGCTGGATTGTCTTTTAAAAATATAGCCAATTTGTCTAATATTTTGGCGGCATCGGGACGTATGTATGATTTGTCATAATCGTAATAAATGTTCGGAATGTTGAATTTTTTACCAACTTGGAGCGAATCCAGCTCAATGCTGCCCAAAAAATAACCAATTTCATTGTTGTGCGACATCAAAGCAATCATATTTGGCTTTTCGACGCCCATGCCATCGACGCACATAATGCAGCCGTTTATGTCAACATAAGCCTCAATGCGACGGTTGATGTACTTGGGTTTGCGCACCAAAACGGTGTAGTGGTTGCCTTCGTTGAAGGGGAAATTAAACACCGCTTTACGGTGTTTGGGCAACGTCAATTCTTGCTCTTTTGTCGTGTTGTTGTAGATTTCAATTTTGCAATCGGGCAAAGAATTCATGGCTTCTTGACGGCGGTCTTTATCAAAAATCGTAATGTCAAATATGTAGCCTGGCTTGTTTTTCAACGTTAAATCTTGCCGCATCAAAGCCGTATCGGACGAAAATATTTTGTCCGACTTGAAATACGTATTTTTATCAACCGCCACGCGATACCGCTCTTTTTTGGGTACCACAATGCGGTAAACGCCGTTGCCGTCCGTCAACGCTTGACCGAGCGGTGCGAACATTCGGTCGTCGTAAATCGTGACTTGTGCATCGGGAAGCGGATTGCCATTTTTATCATTGGCAACCGAGCCTTCAATATTGATGGGGCTATCATTCGAGGGACTTATTTTCTCTTGCGAAAACAACAAAGTCGGGATTGAAAAGGATAGTGTGAGAATAGTGAAAAGTTTCATCAGAGAAATAAATTTTGTTAAAAATGTGACGGTTATGATTTGTAGTTTTAGATAACAAAACTTGTATTTATTAGAAAGACGCCTAAACTTTAAAACGTAACAGCTTAATTTATTTTTTTTTGTTAAGAAAGTATTAAATCATTTTTCACAAAAATACATTAAAAAAGGGAAAAAGTCAATAGGCAGTTGAAAGTTTTTTTTATGCCAAAAATTAGATAAATAGGGTAGGCGCGTGAGTGGATATTTTGAGCGGATTTAGGCGAGAAAATTGGCATTAACTGCGGTGAATGCTGCGTAAATAGGTTGTTTAAGCGTTGTTTTAAACAACCGTTTTTTCGCATTTTGTGCTTACTTATTGTCGGTTAAACTTGAATATATTGATAATGTATGATTTTTTTTACAGAATCTTCATAAATATTATTTTTATTAATTTATTGATAATCTTAATTCAATTTGGATTTTTTTTATAAATTGAGTTAAATATTATACGAATAAAAATTATTTAATTACTACTCTTTTCATGTTACGCCCGAATTTTGTGACGGCACGTCGGTTTGTTTGTGAAAATGAAAAATGCCGACGACACTTTGGCGTGTAATCGGCATTTTTTTTAGGCTATTTATGCGTTTAAGGATGGCTATTTTAGCTTAAACAAATCCGCCATTTCAACGATTTCAAACCTATCATGGTCAACTCCCGATGTTCGGGATGCCGTAATGACGTCATATACTGAGGGGGCCTTTATCACATCAAAAACTCATTCCCTTCGATTGAAAACCGAAAGGAATGAGTTGTAAGGAAGCAGAGAAAACGATTTTTTTACTTTTCAACCGCTTTTTTGAGCAAATCCAAACCCTGCTGATTGGTGTCTTCCATGCCTTTTTTTGCGCCGAAAGCCCACATAAAAAAGGCATCCACCAAAGCCGATTGTACCTTAAAATCTTGGGTTACTTCGATGCCATTCGCCGTTTCTTTGAACGAATAATCGAAGGTTGGTTTTGCCACAAAGGGCTTTTGAATGTCGCAGCGCATACCGACAAAACTGAAAGTATCCACTTTCATAATCGCTTGAAAGCCAACGTCTTCGCCGCCGTTTCCGACCCAATGGTATTGCGCGCCAACTGTGCCGTCCGTGCCTTTAACTTCCACTTTTTGCGTTGGGTCTTGTACCAAAAACGGCGACCATTTTGGAAAATTATTGAGGTAGCGCACCATGTCAAAAACTTCTTGTTTCGACCCTTTGATGGTGACCGATTTGACGATTTGGATGTTTTGTAAGGAAGTGGCTTGAGTGAAACCAAAACCAATGTACGCGACGAGGGCGACAAGAACGCCGATGATTACTTTTTTCATAACAAGTTATTTTTTATTGTTTAATAAATTGATTATTAATATTTTATGATTTAGATAATTGAAAATGCAGCAATTTCCGCATTGACTTTTTAGGACGGGCGAATAAATTCGCCCGCTATTGATTCTGCAAAACAGCACAATTTGGAAAAATACTGAGGGGGCCAATTTTACACCCCAAATTGCGTCAAATGGTGGTCGATGTGCTTGTAAAACAAGTTATTCCACTCGGTTGCTGTCATTGGTCCAAAGATCATGGACACGCGCCCTTCAAAATGATTTTCACCCAATTGCTGTGTTTTGTTAATGTACTCGATTAAGCGTTTTTTTTCTACCTCAAAATTCCTATCGTCCCCGATAATGAATTCAGGGGCAGTTGAAGCACTTTTTTTGTACGGTTTCTCGTTCGTCAAGCCACCTTTGACGAGGTTTTTCAAGATGAAAGCCATGAAAAAATTAGGCTTGTTGTGCTTTTCCTCATAAGCAAATTCAAAGGTCACATTATTATGCGCGAGCATTTGAGTGACGTTCATTTTACCCCATTGGGCAGGTGTCGTGTTTGACAATTTGTTGATGCGCGAGATAACGTCCTTAGAGACAGATGTCGTAAAAATGTTAGGCAATGCCATGATTTTTTTGTTTTTTTATAATGAATAAAATATTGATTTTTAACATTTTATGTGTTTATATTTTGGGTTTTCAGATTGGACAACTTTAAAAAAGTTGCCCAATCTCTTAAAACATTAACACTACATTGGCGTGATGTTTCTCACTTCTACTGTGCCACCCATCGAAAGAATCGGACACATCTTCGCCATCTCAACGGCTTGGTCCAAACTATGGGCTTTCACAATCATATTGCCACCGAGGGTCTGATTTTCAGCCCTATTGATGCCTTCGTGAACGCTGTTGTCGGCAAAAACTCGCTTGCCTTCAAATCCCAATTGGTGCGTGCTAACAAAGCGTTCTTCCATGGCGAGTTTGCCGATAAAAGCGCCCCATTGTTGGTGTGATTCTGCCATCTCTGCGGCGGTTGGCTGATAGTCGTTGCTGGGTTCAAATCTGAACAAGAGCATGAATTCTTTTGTCTGTACCATCATTTCAAATTTTTAATTGTGAAGTAATTTAAAACCTTTAATCGTTAATTATGATGCAAAAGTACAGGCAGTCAAAAGCACGCATCTTGCCATAGGACAAGAAGTTATTTTTTTCTAAAAAAAGTTGGAAAACTTGATTTGTGATGCTTCACTCCGCCGATAGGAGAATTTGTAAAAAATAATCTACTCATCTCAATCAACAAATAGCTCTCTCCAAAATAACCAGTCATTGCGACACGGGAAGCAATCTGCCCAATTTTTGCAGTCTTTTAGCTGGATTATCATTCTGCGGAAACTTACAGATTGCTTCTTGCGTCGCAATGACTGTCTATTTGGGAGGTATCGTAGCAATAAAAATTGGGTGGGTTATTTCTTACAAATTCCTGAGCTTTTTATAAATAGCAAAATGTAGGAAAATAATCGTCGGTGGCGCAAAAGCGGGAATAAAGCAAAACGGGAATTTTGCCAACGTATCAACGCCCATGGCGCCCGTGTCAATGGAAATTTTGGTCAAAGCATTCGCCATAACAGCCGTAAAAAGGATGTCTAAAAAGCCGAATGCATTCCAAACATAAGTGAGTTTTTTAGCGTAAACTGCCTTGTTTTCAATGGCTTTTGCGACAAAAATGCTCGTAATTGCCGTTATCATGTCGCCCAATCCCGCAATCAAAGCGAAGGGTTTTGGCAAGGCATCGTGGAACGCCAAAAGGACGAAAAACACGCCAAGTAGTCGGAAAATATGCACCCGCACAAGGTCTTGCAACTGAGCATTTTCCAAAATCGTTTTATAGATTTTCAGATTTATGACGACCCCAAAAAGGAACAATGCCAACGGAAATGTGCCATACAGCAACACCAATGGCGGCAAAAAAACACCATCGAAAAGCCCATTGAAACTACAAAAACTAACGTAGCCCAAATACAGCGTATAGAAGCCTAAAACGGCGTAAAACACGCGGCTTTTGTCGCCAATTACGGCACTTTTTTTCGCTAAAAAAGCGATTAGAATAACGGCAATCGGAAAGACAATTGTGAAAACGGTGGCTATCCATTGTGGATAAGCATAATTTGCAAGTGGATTCATAAAAAATTGATTTTCAGTTGTTTATAATTCTGATACTCCTTGAAACTATCGCCTTGTTTCAAGTTCGGCTCTAATATTACTTAGTTGTTTTTTGCTCATCCACATAATCATTAATGATGAAAAAAACACAATCGAAAGTGGGAAAGCAACCGAATTTTGCTTTCGAATAAATAGCAATATTAACGCAATAGCAAAGGCGATTAAAATGCCCGCGTAAGCACCTAAGATTTGTTTCAAAGTTTTTTCTGTTTTTGTCAATTCTGTTGTACTCAATTCTGAGAGATTTTTAGTTGCCATGATTTTATTTATTAATGATTACGTAAAATGACCTTTAGGTCGTTTAATTCACGCTAAATAGCTGTTTTTTACACATTATGCGACTTGAAGGTTACATTACGAAATTACTTCTTATCCGTAATTTCCTTACGAATCCGGCTCAAAGACGTGTCCGTAATGCCCAAATACGTTGCGATTTGTTTCAACGGCACATTTTGGACAATATCGGGTTTGACTTTTAGGAGATTCAAATAACGGTCTTTTGCAGGGTCGGAAATGACCGAAACGGAGTGGTTTTTAAGCTCAAAATAGTTGTTTATCAAGCGCGTTCGACCGACTTCTCGGAAGGCTTCAATATTAAACAATTTCATAAAATCTTCAAACGTAATTTTCCACGCCACACAAGGCGTTATGGCTTGAATATCCTCCCGACATTTGGCGCGTAAAAAGTACGAATGCCAATCAATGACAATGTCGGTCGAGCTAAAAAACTTGGTGCTGATGTCGTTGCCTTCCAAGTCAATCGCGTAAGAACGGACGTAACCACTCTCCATAAAGTAGTAGTAATTCGCAGTCGTGCCTTGCTTCACCAAGTAGTCGCCTTTGGCAAATTCCATGCGTTTGTATTGGCTTAGAATTTTCTCTAAATCTTCACTTTTAAAGTTTTTTTCGTCAAAAATCTTCGTTAAAAAGTGTTTTTCTCCCATTTTTCACGTTTTTTTTACGTTTTTTAGTAAATATACTGAGGGGTCCTATTTCAGAATTGCGGCCACTTCAACGACTTCAAAATCATCATTATTTTCAAATAAATGCTTTAAAATCGGGATGTGTCCTTGTCCAAAAATGACCAAAATCGCTTTATCCGTGGGTTTCACGACGCGCAAAATATTGGTGTAAATATTCAGATTCGTGGTGTACCAATCGGCGATTAATTTGCTGCCCACGTAGTTGTCGCCTTTGCCGATTTTAGACATGAATTTTAGGTAAAAACCGAGATTGTCTTGCAAGG
Organism: Saprospiraceae bacterium; assembly: GCA_043764555.1. Lineage (GTDB taxonomy): Bacteria > Bacteroidota > Bacteroidia > Chitinophagales > Saprospiraceae > JAAFJT01. The sequence continues at coordinate 886 of JAYUKJ010000677.1, read as the reverse complement.
CTTTTTTGCTGTTAATGTATATTAAAAAATCTTTAATCGAAAGCGTTGCCATGTTGCTGTTTATTTCTCTAATAAACGCTTTGGAGTAAATATCCAATTGCTGCATCGTTGCCATTTGCCCGTTTTGCTTCGCGTAATTTGTCACCGTATCGTTGTCAAATTCACCCAAGCGATTGATGGCGGTGAGCTGTTTTAAACCCGCCGCTTTTGCCGTATTCATGCCCAATTGGTCAATTTCATTATCGTCCAATTTATACGCACCATTTAAAAATGCCTTGTATAAACTGTCCAATTTCAATTGTTTAGGCATCACCCACTCCACACAAACTTGGTCGGGATTAAAATCGACGAATTTATCTACCACTTCTTTGATTTGCTTTTGGCGGGCGGTATTCTTCAAATCCACCGCTTCATTTTTGTACATATCGGATTTCGAAGACTCAAAATGCACCGTTCCAACCAATACGATTTTGGTTTTTTGCTGCGCGTGCAGCGATGAAAAAGTGAATGCCAAAAGGCAAATTAGCTTGATTAATTTCATTGGAAAAAGGATGCTGAATGATGAAAAAATGCTTTTATACTGAGGGGTCTTATTTTTTAGAATTAGGTGCTGTGTTATAGGTGCTGTGTTATAAACCAATCCTAATTCTAAAAAAACGCTTTTATACTGACAATGGTTCGTTAAAAAAAAGTAAAAAAAAGTAAAAAAAGGTAAAAGCAGTAACTTTGGATGCTCACATCACAAAATTAAACAGTTTTACCTATCAAAGTCGAAACCTTCGTTGGGGCAATATTGAGCAAAATGTCTGGCATTACGAAATGTCAATTCAAATTTATACCGCATGTTATGCGTTTATTTTTAAGTATGCGGGTTCGTCGCACTTAC
>JAYUKJ010000676.1:0-10309 GCA_043764555.1 Saprospiraceae bacterium | reverse complement strand
TTTTGGATAACGTCTTGGAACTGAATTTTAATCGTTGACATGATGACAGGTTTTTATTTTATGAATTGAATTTTTACTTGTATCACGGACTTCAATCCGTGAATTTCTAACCGTTTTAATAGTCACGGACTGAAGTCCGTGAAACAATTAAGCGTCTAAAAGGTCTTCGATTTCCACTTTTGGCACATCAATAATCTTTAAACTGATGTAATCGGCACGAACGACGGTGTATTTCCAAACGGCAATAACAAAGGCAACTGCGAAAAGAACGTAAAACAAATCTGATTTTACACTTACAGCAAAACTCCAAGCCACGAAATAAAAGCCGACAACGGCAAGGTAAATTTGTTGTAATTTATCACCGCCTAATGCGTAAATCAAGCCACTCAAAACTTGCCAAGCACCCAAAGGAGCAAGTAAAAGAATTGCCAAACAAATAGATAATAAGGCCCAATTAAAGCCTTGTTCCAACTTTGCCAAATGTGCAAGCCAGCCGAATATCGCGCTTAAAGTCAATAGAAGCATGAAAAACCCAAGGGCTTTTTGCACTTTGTAATCCGTTTTAATCCAACCAATATTCGTTTTCATAGTCGAAAAATTTTGACAATCGGGACATTCCTTCGTCCGTGTCATGGGGCAAAGTTACGGGTGAAAAACGAACTTTCAAAATTTATTGAAAGTTTAGGATGTTAAAATATGCATAAAACGTTTTTTAGAATTTTGATGATGCGTCCCGCAAAGCCGCCCAATTTTATAGCGTCAATTTTTAATTTTTAATTTTAAATGCTGAAAATACTGAGGGGTCCCTTTTTTCCTATTTATTTTGCACTCGAAAACTGTCCCAACGTCGGCGAGGTTCAAAACCTCGCCGACGTTTATTCGACAAAACTTTACACGTTTATATGTGTTTCATTTTTTTGAAAAAATATATCCGATTTCACTTTAATTTTTTGACCATGTTGCGCCAATTACCGCTTTTTCCCTTGCGCTTAGTCGTCTTTCCGCAGGAAAAATTGAACCTGCATATTTTTGAACCGCGCTATCGCCAACTCATCAATGAGTGCGAAAAGACGGGCGTGACCTTCGGGATTCCCGCTTTTATTGATGACAATTTGGTGGAAATTGGCACTGAAGTGCGGCTTGTACGCGTAGAAAAACGCTATCCAGGGGGCGAAATGGACATTCGTACTGAGGGGGTCGGTATTTTCAAGTTGGAAGAATTTTTTACCGAAGGACGCGGTAGAATGTACCCATCAGCCGATATTTTGCCGTTGCCGATTGACAAAGAGGGCGATTTCATCAAAAACGAAGACATCTTGGGCTACGTGCGTGAGCTATTCGCCGCGCTCAATATTCAGAAAGAAGTGCCGCCGCACAACGACCGTTTTTTGACCTTCGATGTTGCCCACCACGTCGGTTTTACGCTCGAACAGGAATACGCTTTTTTGTGCATTCGGACTGAATTGGAACGTCAAAATTTCATGTTGGAACACCTCCGAAAAACGTTGCCCGTTGTCCGAGAAATGGAGCATTTGCGGCAACGCGCCCTGATGAATGGGCATTTTAAGCACGTCTTACCACCTAATTTTTAAGTAAAAAACAATGAATCGAAAAGCTGTTATCACGGGCGCAACCAAAGGCATCGGTCGCGCGATTGCCGAAGCACTCGCTACTGAGGGGTATGATTTGGCGGTTTGCAGCCGCAACGCCGCCGACTTAGAAGCCTTGAAAGCGGATTTTGCCGACCGTTTTCCGCAAAGTCAAGTAATCATAAAAACCGTTGACGTCAGTCAGAAAAAAGAAGTGCTGGAATTTGCGCAACTCGTTGTCAATCAATGGAATCGCGTCGATGTTTTGGTCAACAACGCGGGTATTTTCATTCCTGGCAGCATCCGAGAAGAAGCCGAAGACGCCTTAGAAACCATGTTTCAAGTCAATGTCATGTCTGCTTACAACCTAACGCGGGCTTTGCTACCCGTCATGATTGAGCGCAAACGTGGCTATATTTTCAACCTTTGCAGCGCCGCGAGCATTCGGGCGTACCCGAACGGCGGCTCGTACTCGATTTCAAAATATGCACTTTTGGGTTTTTCAAAAAACCTACGTGAAGAACTCAAAGAAACGGGCGTGAAAGTCACCTCCATCTTGCCCGGTGCCACGTGGTCGGATTCTTGGGCGGGTTTTGAAGCGCCCGAATCGCGGCTGATGCAAGCGCGGGACATTGCGGAAGTCGTCGTTTCGGCGCTGCGCATGAGCGCGTCGGCGGTGATTGAAGAAATTTTAATGCGTCCGCAATTGGGGGATTTATAGATTCCAAATTCCAAATTCCAAATTCCAAGATTCCAAATTCCAAGATTCCAAATTCCAAATTCCAAATTCCAAATTCCAAGATTCCAAATTCCAAATTCCAAGATTCCAAATTCCAGATTCCAAGCGTGGAATTTGGAATTTGGAATTTGGAATCTTTGGAATCTTGGAATTTGGAATCTTGGAATTTGGAATTTGGAATCTTGGAATTTGGAATCTTGGAATTTGGAATCTTGGAATTTGGAATCTAAAAAATCAATCAATTTTCGTTATTTCCACGTAAAAATTTTCATCAATTTGCACCGATTTCACGCCTTTTGCCTTTATTTTCTGCCAACTATTTGTGGGAAAAATGCGCTGTAAAGGCTTATCGTCAAGACTTATTAGAATCGGCATATCAAAACCATCGACGCAATTTGCCCAACGATAATGCATTTTGCCACGGCTTATTTTATATTCCAAAGTCGGAATCCGCACATCGCGCAGGTATTGGTCAAAAATTTTAGCCAATTTTATCCCCGCTTTTTCGCTCATAAAATCCTCAATTTGCTTGGTTTCCACGGTTTGATGGTAAAAAGTCGCGTTGAGACCCCTCAGTATTTGGCGCCATTTTTCGTCGTCGCCGACAACTTGACGCATCGTGTGCAACATATTTCCACCTTTATAATACATATCGCCCGAGCCTTCTTTATTGACATTGTAAGTTCCAATAATAGGTCGGTCGTTTGCAATCTTTTTCCGAACGCCGCGCGCGTATTCTGCACCCGCTTTTTTGCCGTAATAAAACTCCGTAAATAAACTTTCTGAGTAATGCGTAAAGCTCTCGTGAATCCACATATCGGCGATGTCTTTGCACGTAATATTGTTGGCAAACCACTCGTGGCCCGATTCATGAATGATGATAAAATCCCATTTCAATCCCCAACCCGTTCCCGATAAATCAGTGCCGCGATAGCCATTTTTGAAGCCATTTCCATAGGTCGTCGAACTTTGATGCTCCATGCCCAAGTAAGGAACTTCGACAAGTTTGTAGCCGTCTTCGTAGAAAGGATAGGCGCCAAACCAATGTTCAAAAGCGCGCAACATGAGTTTTGCTTGCGGAAATTGCGCTTTTGCTTTCTCCAAATTTTTGGTCAACACGTAGAAATCCATGTCTAAAATGCCCTTTTCTCCGCGAAAAGTGTCTTGGAAATGCGCATATTGCGCAATATTCACGTTGACGCCGTAATTATTTATCGGATTCCGAACAAACCAATCGAAAGTCCGCGTCCCGTCCGCATTGTCCGTCGTTTGCCGAAGGCGCCCGTTCGACACGTCCATCAAATCCTTCGGAACGGTCACGCTCATCAGCATACTATCGGGTTCGTCGCCCATGTGGTCTTTGCAAGGCCACCACACGCTTGCGCCCAAACCTTCGCAAGAAGTGGCGACAAACGGGTTGCCGTCCGCGTCTTTAGCCCACGAAAAACCACCGTCCCACGGCGCATTTTTCGCCACGCGCGGCTTGCCCGAATACGCGATTTCGATGGATTCAATTTGCCCTTTTTGTTGCGGTTTTTCGAGCAACACCATGTGGGCATTCGCACCGTTTTTTTGAAACGACAGAGACTTGCCGTCTTGCGTTATTTTCTCGACAACAAGCGGTGGTTGCACGTCAATTTGCAAGGCTTGGTAAGCCGCCAAAACGCGGTAATTGATGGTCGTGCTGCCCGAAATTGATTTTTCCACGGGGTCAACGCGCAATTTTAAAGCATAATACGTCACGTCCCACCAAACCCGTTCTTTGGTAATCGAACCGCGGAGGGTGTCGTCGTGCGTCAATTGAGGCGTTTTTTGAGCGTTATTTTTTTGCGAAAAAATTAAAAACACGGCGATAAAAGCAAATATTTTATTAGTCATACGTCAATTTTTGTTGAAAAGGTAAAAATACTGAGGGGTCCCAAAATTAAATTATTTCCTTATTGTTCACCCCTAAAACAGACAAAATGCGTTCATGCCCGCATTTATTTTTCTAAAAGGCGCCAATTTTGTGTTAAAGTTTTAGACTATTTCATAAAACGTGTACTTTTGGAACGTTTTTTAAACGAAGTTTTACAATTCTTAATATGAAAAAGCGTTAAGTCTCTTTCAACTTCTACACAATCTAAAAACGAGAAAAATACATGATTTCCATGAACCGACACGGCGCGCTCGTCGCGCTTTTGATTTGCTTTTATGTTCCAAAAATGCACGCGCAACAAATGCCACTTTTTACACAATACCGCGAAATGCACGGTATTTTGAACCCTGCCGCCGTTCCTTACGGCTTTTTGACCAATCAAAATAAGACATCTTTCGGCGTTTTGAACCGTCGGCAATGGCTCGACATACCGAATTCACCAACGACTCAGATACTGCGCGGAGAACATTTCGCCGCCGACCGAACGGGCGTTGCCTTACTCGCGGGTGGCTATTTGATGAATGACCAAACGGGACCAACGGGTTTTACGGGACTTTATGGGCGCATCGCGGGCGTCATTACGAACGATGCGGACGTGGGCGGCGTGAGTTTTGGCTTGTCGCTCGGTGCCGTGCAGTATCGACTCAAAACGACGGAACTCAAACTCCGCGAAGAAGGCGACATTCGCGCAACCGAAGACCGCACAACCGTCTATCCCGACATCAGCATTGGCGCATTTTGGTACCAAAAAACGGGCGATTTTTCGGACGATTACGTCTATGCGGGCGTGAGCGTACCGCAAATGATAGGTCTCGATTTGAACATCGCGGACGTGGACAAAAAGCTGCAATACGAGCGCGTTCGGCACTATTACGCCTCGGCGGGTTGGTATCATTTCTTCGGGGAAGGCTCGTTTATTGAGCCATCAGCTTGGGTAAAATACGTTCAAAATGCGCCTTTAAACGTCGATTTCAACCTGCGTTACCAAGCTGCAAATACGTTTTGGGTTGGTGCAGGCACGTCGTTATCGGGCAATATACACGCGGAATTGGGCGTGATTTTGGGTAAAAACATCGGTTTTGATTCTAATTTTCGCGTCGGCTACGGTTTCGATTATTCAGCTCAAAGCTATGGCTCTTTCGTTGGCACAACGCATGAGATAAATTTGAGTTATTCGTTCTAAATTCTAAAAACGGGAGTTCTCCCGATTACTTCGGGACCCCTCAGTATAAAACCGTTTTTAGGCATAAAAAAGCGCGTCGTTTCACCGAACGATGCGCTTTTTTTAGTTAATGTTGCCGTAATTTGGTAAACTTAGTCAATCCGTTTATCTTCGTAATGCTTTTGGATGAATATCGTTTTTTAGAAAAATTAATTAAAAATAACATCATGGAAAGACACCTTTTACTCGACCGCATTTTCCGTCAATCCAAATATTTGTTTTGGCAAACCTTGCATAAAAGGTACGCGGATTTGGGTATCGCTCATTCTCGATTTTTTGGCGACAGGCGAGACACTTGAGACCATTTTGGACAATTATCCGCAGCTAAAACGAGAGGATATTTTGGCTTGCTTGTCTTACGGCGCCGCCATGAGAGATAGATAATTCTTAAACTTCTAAAAAAAAAACGCATGGTAACACCCGTTTTCTTCACAAAAAATCAGATTGACAAGATAGGCAACACGCTTATCTACCTTGCCACGCATATTCCAAATTTGAACAAAACGAAACTGCTCAAATTGCTATTTTTCCTTGAAATTACCGCCATCAAACGCTCAGGGTTTGGCTTTCTGAACCTTAGTTTTGACGTTTGGAAATTGGGACCTGTCGCCAAAGATATTTTTGTCGAATTGTCATTCGATGAACCCACGCTTTTGAACCATTATATTGCCGTTGAACGCGATAACCGCATGGCAATTATTAATCCTAAATTGGCATTCAATGACGACGAATTTTCAGACAACGATATGCTGCTCTTGGACTTAATTATTGAAAAATACGGCGCATTAACTGCCAACGAATTGATTAGATTGACGCACAATAAACACCTTATTTGGTACAAAACCGCGCAAAGAGCGGGTTTAATTGACTTGTTTGAGCAGAACCGTTTGAGCATCAGCGATGTGGAAATCGACCTTTCAGAAACGCTTGAAGAAGACCCCGAAAAACGCAACTTTTATTTGGAAAACAAACGCTTTTTTGACTTTAGCCAATCCTTAAAAGTATGATACAGCGCAATAGGACCCCCCTCAGTATAAAACCAATTTTAGGCATAAAAAACCTGAAAACACCGCAAAAAACAACCGCCGCAACGTGTAATCGTTGCGGCGGTTGTTTTTTATGCCTAAAATTAAATATCCCAACTACGGATTATTTTTTCAATAATTCAGGAAATAACGCTTCCATTTTGCGCAAACGCGGAACGGAAATGCGTTGGACATACGGATTTTCGGGATGCTGCCGCTCATAATTTTGATGATAATCTTCGGCGTTGTAAAAGACCGTGAACGGGACGATTTCTGCCGCAATTGGTTCCGAAAACTTACCTGAATCGGCTAATAATTGCTTTTGAGTTTCGGCAATTTTTTGCTCTGCTGCGTTGCGATAGAAGATGATTGAGCGATACGCCGAGCCGTTGTCTGGACCTTGTCCGTTGACTTGCGTGGGATTTTGTGAACCAAAATAGACTTTTACGAGCGTTTCGTAAGAAATCAATTTAGGGTCATAAAAAACTTCAAGTGCCTCCGCGTGACCCGTTCCGCCACCGCCGACTTGCTCATACGTTGGATTTTTGGTCGAGCCGCCCGCGTAGCCTGAAACGGCTTCTTTCACGCCGTAAAGACGCTCATACACGGCTTCAACGCACCAAAAGCAGCCCGAAGCGAAGTAAGCGGTATCTAATTTGCCGTAGCGGGTTGTGTCGGTGAGGCGCTGCGATTCCGACATTTTCTGCGAAGAAGAGCCGTTGCAAGCGGTTGAAAATAGGATTGTTGAGAAACAAACGAACGGAAGAACGATTTTGTTGAACATGATTGTTGATTGAAAATGATGGAGAATCAAAATTTATAGACGCAAAGGACACATCTAACAATCACGGAGGCATCACGGTTGCGAATTGCCCTAAAAAAGTAGAACGCCGACCATAGACCGAAATCTATTAGCCGACGTTCATTACCCCTCGTTGTCCCATAAGGGCTCGAACCTTAAATAACTGAATCAAAATCAGTCGTGTTACCATTACACCATGGGACAAAAATTTCTTTCCTCTGAAAGCGACGCAAAGATAGTAGCTCTCTCGCTTTTAGGCAAGTCTTTTCCATTTTTTTTTATTCTAAAAATAAAAAAGTAAACGTAAGGCTCAAAATAGCCTAAAAACGGGTGCGATACTGAGGGGTCCTATTTTTGATTTCCCCGAGCTGCCTTTCGTTTATTCTCTTATAAAAACTTGATTGTCAATGGCTTATAAAACAAAAATGCACAGCCTTGTTCCAAAAAAAAATTGGCACAAGCGATTTGCTTGCACCAATTCATTTCAACATATATTTCATCACAATTTATTCCACAATGAATTTCTTAACCAAATATTTTCCGCCGCGCTCAATTTTAAGTAGATAAATGCCGCGAGCATAAGCGGAAACATCAATTTGTAAAGCGTCGTTGACATTCCTGTGCGCCTGAATCAAACGCCCCGTTGCATCAAAAATCTTAATATCAGCGGTCAAAAGGGACCCCTCAGTATTTTCCGAAATTTCAACAAAAAGGCGTGAATTTACGGGATTGGGATAGATTTTCACGGCGTTTTCGGGCAAACGATAGTCCGCAACGTCGGTATTGATGCCCGTTCCTGAACAAATATCGGATTTAACAACCGTGATTATTTCTTGACGTAAAGTGCTTGATAGTTGCTGCCCATATTCCAAAGAAGTAACATTAGTCGAATCTGTTACTTTAAAGGTAGAGACATTAAAAGTCAAGTTTCTCACTTTACACGTTGAACCAGAACCCATATTACCCTCTTTATCCGCGTGGATTACATAACCGACACCAAATCTATTAGCAGGACTGTAACCAAAAGCCTCACCTGCCAAAGTAAAGCCACCGTCCGCTGCGGCCGTACTTGCTACACCACGGCTCAATCTTGCGGTATCGCCGTAAGCTCTTGCCCATTTGAACGCCCCCGCTTTGTCAATTTTCATTGCGTAGGGGTCTTCGTGATCTTGCGTGATAATCGTGTCAACACCTTGTGGTGTTTTAACTCGTAGCGAATCAAAAAAACCTAATTTTATGTTACCCGAAATAATATAGCCGTCACTCACCTCTGCAATAGAAAAAGCGCGGTGAAATTTATCCGTTTCGTGCCTAAAAGCCCTGCACCAAAGTGTGTCGCCAACCGAATTTGTCTTAATCGCAAAAGACGAGATGATGATTTGCCCGTTCGGCTGCGAAACACCCTGCTGTCCCACTAAAATAAACCCTGTATCACGGGTTTGGCGCACAATCGGCGTCAATTGTGAACCTGGAGTTGCATAACGTCTGCCCCAAGCGACATTACCCAGTGCATTAAATTTGACTAAAGCGACATCTAAACTTGTAATATTTCCTGCCCGCGCTGCTGCAATTGCACCACCATCTGTCGTTTTATCAACGGAATAGAAAGGAGCGGCGGAGCCACCGAATTTGACAATTTTTCCATTTTCAGGATTACCGTCTTTTTTGGTTAGAATAGCGTAACCGGGTGAATTGATTGACCCATCATCAGAAATTCCTACCACCAAAATATCGCCACTGTTCAATACAGCAGCATCATTGGCTTCATCTGATAGACTACCACCAAATTGCGTTACCCATTTCACAACACCATTTGCGTCAATTTTTGCAAGTATCATTTGTCCGCCATTAGGCAAAAAGTTATAACCACTCACAACAAAGCCGCCATCGGGTGTTTGATTGATACCTCGTGCAACCTCAGTCGTATCAGTAGTAAAGTTGACAGACCAAAGAACCGTACCCAATGAATCTGTACGAATAACACACATATCACCAATATTTTTACGTGTGCTGTAGTTGCCAAGAAAGGCATAGCCGCCATCCGTTGTTCTTGTAACTTTTCCGAGCGAAAGATAGGCTGTTGTATCGGTGCTTGTTATTTTGTATGTCTTTTGGAAGAGCGTAGTTGTTCGTTGTGCCGAAGCAAACGATGCAACGAAAAACAAAAAAGAAGGGAATAGGATTTTTTTCATCATAATGGATAGGTGGTTTGAATTAGAAAATGAATGTTAGCTTGATTAATTAAAGTTACTTAATGCTTTACTGCGCAAAGATACATAATAAGTAGAATTGAGAGGTAGTTAACTTAGTTAATTGTTTAGTACACGCCCATAAGTTAGTCTCAAAAATGTACGTTCAACAAAAAAAAGCGTTGAAACGGTATTCGTTTCAACGCTTTTGTATGACTCAACCCACATATAACGACTAACGAGATATCAAGGAAAAGTACGACGTGTCCAAAATCGCCACTGGGCAAGATCTCTCTGATAACGAATGATACCCAGCGTCGTGCTGAGATTATAATCTGAGGGGTTAGGAAAAAAGACTTTTAGTTCATGTATAAAATTATCAATAATTGCGCTGTTAACTACACCTTTATTATTAGGGTTACCACACGTCACACCTACCCATATCATAATTAGGGAAGCCTGCGATGACGTAATATCCCCATAAACATACGGAGCATTGCGGTAATCATAAGTAAAACTATTATTTGTTGTTACCCAATCTGGGGGAGCAACCGCAGTCGTCTGGTAGGGGTCTATCTTTAAACTATAGGATGTGGCATTAGGAACAGCATCCCAACTTACATTGACAGTCGACGGATTAAGAAACTGAAACTGAACATTGTTTACCCTACCGCAAGCCATCAATGGTGTGTCAGAATCATCAGCGACAACTTGAAGCGTTTGAGCGTTCAAACTGCTCGTACTTAATACAATTGCAAATAAGAAAACCTTAATTGAATTGAATTGAATTGAATTGAATTGAATTGAATTGAATTGAATTGAATT
>JAYUKJ010000675.1:0-3006 GCA_043764555.1 Saprospiraceae bacterium | reverse complement strand
ACTTAAAACATATTTAATCCTTTAGTTGTCTATATTGAGTTAATGTTATAGAATTGTCCTGTCAAATTTATTTTGCCTACAAATCAAATAGCGCTACGTGTTTTTCGCAAAATTTAATTCTGAATAATCCCGTTTTCCACGTGTCTAATTGTTTGTTTTCAAAAAAAAGTGTTAAAATCACTTCCACTTATTGTCTAATTTACACGGCGGTGTATATTTACGCCATTAAATAATTCATTCATTTCATTTTTTAACTAAATTAAACTTTTTCGTATGAAAAAACTCTACGTTATCCTCGTGTTTGCGCTTCTTTCAACCGTTATCGTTGAGGCGCAAAAAGTTAGCATTACCTTTCGTGCAACAATGAAAGGTACTGGTAAAAAACTCAGCGCAGACGGCTTGCGTGTTGCCGGCGCGCTTGGTGCTACTGAGCAGATTAATTGGGATCCGCCAACAGCAAAAAAAATGTTGGCAGTTGGTGCAGTAGCTGATAGCATTTACGCAATTACTCTCACCTGTGACCGCCCTGCTGATAGCAAACTTGAGTACAAGTTTGTAAATGGTGCTGCTTGGGGTGACGGTGCAGGTGGTACATCAGAAGATGAGCGTACAATACCTGCTACTTGCGCGAAAGCGGTAAATGACAACCGCATTTTCACCATTCCTGCCGGTGCTGGTCCGTTCATCATTCCTGCTTACCGTTTTAATACGTGTACGCAAGTTTTCCAAACGAACGTGAACGAGCTGTCAACTGCTGCGAATATGGATGTTTATCCAAACCCTGCAACAGCAAGAACAACGGTAACTTTTGACAATGCTAACAACACCGAACATGGTCTTGAAGTATTGAACGTTACAGGTCAAGTGGTTCGTACTTATGCACCACAAGGCGGCAATCAGTTCGACATCGAGCGTGGTTCAATGCCTGCTGGTATGTATTTCGCACGTTTGAAAAACGCAATTGGCGAGAGCAGAACAATGCGTTTCATCATGAACTAATTTGTTCGTTTTTACGTAAAAAATAAAACCTCGGCGCTTTCATTAGCGTCGAGGTTTTGTTTTTTACGTAAAAACGGCGAAAAAAAGCGTTTTATACTGAGGGGTCCTCTTTTTGTCATTTAGCAGAAATCACTTCGTTCTTACAAATTCAATGCGTTATTTATCAAGGATATTTAGTTGAATTTATTGTAACGTTGTTAAAAATGCGATGAATAATAAAATTGAAAAACGATTAATTGGGCGTGAACAATTTATAATTAGCTTTGTTTTTATTTTTTAAGATTTCAGATTTGATAGCTTTCAAAAAGTTGTCAAATCTGAAATAATCAGTGAGTGCCTTTAATTTAAAAATTCTTAATCTTTAATTCAAAAACAATGGCAAGAGCTAACGAAAAAATTGTTACTATTTTAAGAACAACCGCCGACCGCATCGTTAATGCCCAAAATTATCAATGGGGACACATGGGTTCATGCAATTGTGGGCATTTGGCGCAGGTCATTACGGCGCGTTCAAAAGCGGAAATTCATCAATTTGCAATGATGAATGAGGCGGGTGATTGGAACGATCAATTGAACGATTATTGCGGCGTTGGCAACCGTCCTTTCGACGAAATAATCGCAGAAATGCTTGATATTGGCTTCGATACCACGGATTTGCAGCACCTTGAACGGCTTTCAGACCGTCGAATTTTGGCGCGTTTGCCCGAAGAATTAAAGGGCGCTCATTTGCAACACAACGTCCGTGAAGATGTCTCGCTTTACCTTACTTTGTGGGCCGATATGGTGGAAGATGGCATTGAAGAAAAAGACAATCGGATGGCTAAATTGGCGCATCAGCCGATTAAAAAAGTCGAAATTAGTGGTGAAATTAGCGACGCAATTAATCATGAAATGGAAGCAGAATTGGTGCTTGCTTAATCGTTTGGTTGCTTATTTTGTTGAATAAAAAAGCCTTTTGCATGGTGCAGAAGGCTTTTTTTATTAGTCGAAAATTGAAATGCACAATAGATATTTTACAACCCAATTTTAAAGCGTATCTAATTCACGTTGCATATTCCCCCGCGCTTTTGCTTCAGATTGGCGTCTAAATTCGTCGGAATGATAAATATAGCGCTTTTCTAACAAGCCACGCAGCGCTTTTTTTCGACCCCGATTGTAGATAAAATTGGGGTAAGAATGAAATTCTTGGCGGATTTGACGGGCGTAAAAATCGTAAATCGAGTCTTCAGCACCCAAGATAGATAAATCAAAATCCAAGAATAATTCAAGGTCGGTGTCACCGTTTGCCGTGTGCGTTTTGGTGGCGTTGATGTATTCGACAACTTTATCAATGCGGTCGGGCGACATCGACGTTTGTCGCAAGATTTCGTACGCAAAATCGGCGCTTTTTTCCTCATTATTGGTTTTCCAAGTGTCATAAATAACGTCGTGGAACCAAATGGAAAAAAAGACGACGTCTTCGTCGCGGATGCGAAATTTATTGTCTTCCAATAAATTGAGAAGATTCGTGATGTGTGCAAAGTCATGGTAGTGTCTTTGCGGGGCGAAATAGTCGTTCAAAAGGTCGTCAAAGGCATTGTCGATGAGCGTTTTGTTGTCGGTATATTTACTCAATCGCTTAAAAAAAATGACCTTTGGGTAGTCTGTTTTCATACTACGTGATGCTGTAAAAATCATGTTGGCGGGTATTGAATTTTTAGAAAAATGTTTAAGATGTTTATTAGTTTAAGTTTTCTCAGTAATGCAATACGAAAGTAAAGGCTTTTTGTTTGATAAACAAAAAAAAGGTTTAGAAATTATGGGTAATTAGCGGATGTATTTATTTTAAAATTTGTAAAAATTTGATTAGTAGTATTTTATGTAGTAAAATTAGTTAGATGATACGTTTGAAAATTCTAAAAATTCCTCTCTGTAAATGATTCGTGCAAATTGAGGGCGACCGTGAAGAGGGCGACCGTGAAGAGGGCGACCGTGAAGAGGGCGACCGTGAAGAGGGCGACCGTGAAG
>JAYUKJ010000674.1:0-3014 GCA_043764555.1 Saprospiraceae bacterium | reverse complement strand
ATTCCCCGATTTGAAGTGCTTTGTGCGGGCAGCTATTCGTGGAATGGCTCTATCGCCCAAAGAACTATTACAGTTCAACCTGGCACGAGTGTCGAATCAACAATAACGCTTGTTTATCATGTTGTCATAGCTGGACAATCACCCGCAGGCAGTGAAGTTCAATCTAAGTTTACTTTAAATGGGACGACTTGTAGTAAAATACTTCCCATACCTTTCGTGAATAATGAAGCATTGCCAGTTGGTATGCCGGGTCAAACGACGGTCGTCAATTTCCAACCATTTCAGCCGTCCGCAACGGGGTCATTGATCGTTCGGGGTAACGTCATTTTGAACGTTGACCACGTGGTTGAATCAATCGGTAACGGTTTGGCGGCCACATCGCCCTACATTTACATGGATGAGGGCGCAACTTTAACAATTCCAAGCGGTCGGACTTTACAGCTTAAAGGCGTGCGCGTTTTCGGCATTCGCGCCATGTGGAACAGCATTATTGTCGCGCCGGGTGGCACCCTCATTGTGGGTGTGGGCAACAACGGCATCAAGACGACTATCAAGGACGGTATGTACGCCATTAACGCCAGAAATGGGTCTAACATTAACGTATCTTTTGCCAATTTTGAAGACAACATAAGAAGTTTATACGTGGAGCCGACCACGGGTGCGCTTCAAAGCGTCAATTTTGTTAGCGCTTTCTTTGCGTGTGATTTTAATGGTACGGGGCAATTGAGACCGATGCCGACGTCAACGCCTAATTGTAACACCGATAAAATTAGCGGTTATCCATTTGCAGGCATGGACATCAACGATTTAGGGTCGTTGGTTACGGTCAATGGCGCCGTGTTTAATACGCCAAGACCGAGTTTTCGGAACATGAGCAACGGTATTTTAGCCAAAAGAGCGCGTTTGTTTGTCAATCAAGCGAAGTTCGAAAATATCAAGTCAACTTACTCGGGTTATGACGGCTTGGGTATTTGGAGTCGTGACCCTAATTCGTTCTTATTGGTGGCTGGGAGTCCAAATTCAAGTTCGACTATTTTAGATTTTAATAACTGCACACAAGGCATTATTTGCGAAGGTTTTGGTTTGAATGACCTTGCTCAAATCAATTCTTTGCGGATTGACAACACGGACGATGCGGTTGGCGTCGGGATAAAGGCAGTTGGAGGCAATTTCAATCAATCTTACATCTATGCCAATAATATTAAAGCCAAAACGGGCATTATTACGGGATGGAGTCGGTTGAATGTGGGGGAAATTTACAATAATTTCATTGAGGCAACAAACCCAAGTAGTCCTTCATCATCCGTTGGCATCGTTAGTTATGAAAACAGCACGTCGGGCAATTGGAATATTTATGGGAACACCATTGATGTTCAAAAATCACTCGGCGGTATGCTGTTTTATTCAGGAAATGGGGCATCCGTAACCAACAATAACATCATAATCGAACCAATTGCCCACGTCAACGCCAATGGTATGGATGTGCAAGGCTCTTCTAATTTTAATGTGAGCTGCAATGATATTGCGGGAAGTGGTATCACCAATTCTACGTATAGGTCAAGTATCGTCGTTAGAAGTGGCACGGGGTCTTCTTACACGTGCAACAATACGACTGCTACGGAAGTTGGTTTAAATATTGTCGGTGAAATGCGTCCGTTTGCCATGAGTGCCAATCAATTCAATAATCATAGTGTGGGTTTAGTGGTCAATGACGCCACGGCAATTGGCGTGCAGACTTTAAGAGGCAATAAATGGCAAGGCCCTTTTAACAGAGGAATTGGAGCGGAGCTTGTGAATCCTACGGCTTTTAGTATTCCTTTGAACCGATTTAACGTTGGTAGTAATACGCCAATTCTTAGTCCAGCTAACAATGTAATCAGTTGGTTTCAAGTTGTCGGCGGTACGGATGCAACGTGTGCAAGTCTAAACGCTTGTCCTAACGGTAATCCAGCGGGCCGTATGGCAGGAAGCAATTCCACCAGTAATGATGCTTTCTATCGTTCCGCAATAAGCACAGAGCGTATGCAAACGCCTAATGCGGAGGAAATGAAATGGACGGCTCAACGGAATGCCTACAGTCGTTTGATGGACAATCCGAGCGAGCAAAATAGCCGAGAGATTACGGCTTTTATGGGCAATATGCGGAACACAAGCACGGGACAATTGTACCAAGTTGAAAAAGGCGTAAAAGACATTCAAAATATTGGTCAAGAACACAACGATGTTTTGATGACCAACGCCAACACCATTAAAGCGTTGGCGAATGAGATAGGTGATTTGGATGCAAAGATTTTTACCGAAAAAGGTGCCGAAAAAACGGCATTGATGGCGCAGAAAAAAGAGAAAAATGCCACCGTTTACCGCCTAAGTACCGAAAATGCACCGCGTCACGCCGCCATCGAACGCAAGCGCAATGAAGAAATTCAACGATTGATGCGGGATAATGAGCGCATTTCTGCTCGTCTGCAACCTGAGATAAATGAGAGAGAAGTGAATACTATTTACTTAGCAACCGTTGCCCAAGGCAAAATGGCATTGAATAACGAACAAAAAGCAATGGTCAAAGCTATTGCTTTTCAATGTCCGTCTAAAGGTGGTAACGCCGTTTTTGCGGCAAGAAGTATCTACTCGCTCGTGGAAAACGTTAAATTTGATGATTTGGCATTGTGTAATGCACATTCAGAGTCTATTCAAGGATTAATCGTTAAAAGAGTCGAAACGTTCAAAGTTTCCCCTAATCCAGCTACGGACATATTGACGGTCAGTCAATCAACTGAACAACCTGAATCTGGAGAATGGTTGATTTTTGACACGGCAGGTAAATTACTACGTTCTCAAAAAGTGAATGAGAACCAAATAGAGTTTACCATCAATATTCAAAATTTATCCGAAGGCATTTATTTCGTTTCATTCAGTCAATGGTTCGTTAAAAAAAAAGTAAAAAAAAAAGGTAAAATCAGTAACTTTGGATTCTCACATCACAAAATAAACTGTTTTACCTATGAAAGTCGAAA
>JAYUKJ010000673.1:0-38581 GCA_043764555.1 Saprospiraceae bacterium | reverse complement strand
TTTCATTTTTCATTTTTCATTTTTCATTTTTCATTTTTCATTTTTCATTTTTCATTTTTCATTTTTCATTTTTCATTTTTCATTTTTCATTTACAAACTAACCAACTTATGAAAAAACACCTCCAACTGGACCCCTCAGTATCAGCCGCTCTTGCGGACGGAAAACCCGTTGTGGCGCTCGAATCCACGATAATTTCTCACGGAATGCCTTATCCGCAGAATGTGGAAACTGCTTTATCGGTTGAAAAACAGGTGCGCGACAATGGCGCAACTCCCGCGACAATCGCCGTAATCAACGGTAAAATGAAGGCGGGATTGAGCATCGACGACATAGAATTGCTCGGAAAACAAGCCTTAAAAGTGCAAAAAGTGAGTCGCCGCGACTTGCCGATGATTCTTGCGCGCGGTGAAAATGGCGCAACAACGGTCGCTTCCACGATGATTATTGCGGCTTACGCGGGCATTCGGATTTTTGCAACGGGCGGCATCGGCGGCGTACACCGCGGGGCGGGCGCAACGTTTGATATTTCGGCGGACTTGCAAGAATTGGCACAAACGAACGTGGCGGTCGTCTGCGCGGGTGCAAAATCTATCCTCGATATTGGTTTGACATTAGAATATTTGGAAACGCATGGCGTTCCCGTCGTCGGCTTTCAAACGTCGGATTTTCCCGCATTTTTCACGCGAAAAAGCGGTTTTTCGGTTGATTATAACGTGAGTTCTGAAAAAGAATTGGCCAAAATGCTGCGAACAAAATGGGCAATTGAACCGCTTTCAGGTGGCGTAATTGTTGCCAATCCAGTGCCGCTGGAGTTTGAAGCCGACGCTAAAACAATTGAAAAAGC
This sequence comes from Saprospiraceae bacterium, assembly GCA_043764555.1. GTDB lineage: Bacteria > Bacteroidota > Bacteroidia > Chitinophagales > Saprospiraceae > JAAFJT01. The sequence goes on along the minus strand of JAYUKJ010000673.1, from coordinate 37,736 downwards.
GATTAAAAAAGCCTTGGATTATGCCCACGAACAAGGCATAAAAGGTAAGGCAATTACGCCGTTTTTGTTGGCTGAAATTGAGCGCCGTACTGAGGGGTCCAGTTTGCGGACCAATATTCAATTGATTTTGAACAATGCGGCTTTGGCGGGTCGATTGGCGGTGGCGTATGCAAAAGAAAAATGAGGCGTGGGCAATGTTGGGCGGCTTAATGTCGTTTGGAAATTCAAGTTTGATGGGTTTAAAAACTTGTCAAGTTGTTGAGTTATAACTATATTTTTTCTGCAAATAAATTTGCAGTTACGGGTGCAAATAAATTTGCAAATACATTTTTAAATCAATTAATCAACGCGATGAACCGTTTTACAAGCCTGTTTTTTACACTTTTTACCTGCCTTTTTATTTTTTCAAACTGCAATTCCGACGACAACGACCGTCCGAAAACGCCTGATGTTAGCGACATTAAAGTGATGCTGCAAATCAACCGATTCGACCAAAAAATGGCGGCGCTTGATACCAATAATATGACTGCTGCCGTTGCCGCCCTCGAAGGTGAATTTCCTCAATTTTCGACTGTTTATTTTGAAAAAATCGTGGGCATCAAAGACCCTAAAGACTCCGTTGGCAAGTACCGCACGGAGGTTCGGAAGTTCGTGACCGATTCAACGATGCGTTACATGATGGATTCAATCGGCAACGTTTATCCAAATTTAGACGTCGAAAAGCGAGAAATTGAGCAAGGTTTACGCTATTTTAAGCATTATTTCCCAAAACATCCCGTTCCAACGACGATTTATACGATGCCTTCTGCCTATAATTTTGCCGCCGTTTTGCCAACAGAAGACGCGATTGCCGTGGGTTTAGATATGTTTTTGGGGCAAAACTACACCGTTTACGAAGCCCTCGCGGAGTCTGGTCAATATCCACGTTTTATTAGCCGCACTTTTCGCAGAGAATACTTGGTTGACCGTGTTTTTGAGCTGCTGATTGGCGACCTTGCGGGCGAACCGTCGGGCAATCGGTTGTTGGATTATATGATTCACAATGGAAAAAAGTTATACTTTCTTGATTGTTTGTTGCCCAGAACGCCCGATAGTATAAAATTGAATTATACATCAGAACAAATGAAAGGGATTTATGCGAACGAAAGTTTTACTTGGGGACGCATTTTGAAACAAAATTTGGTGTATTCGACCAAATTTCAAGACATTCAAAAACTCGTGATGCCCGCGCCAAACGCACCGATTATTGCGGAAGAAGCGCCTGGCGCAATTGGCAATTTTATCGGTTGGCAAATCGTCAAGCAATACATGAAACGGCATCCTGAAACGACTTTAGAAACGCTATTGTCCCTAAAAGGCGCGCAAAAAATCTTGGATGATTCTAAATACAAACCGAGAAAATAAATGAAAAATGAAAAATGAAAAATAGGGACCCCTCAGTATAAAACCAAAAAACGCCTTGCAAAATGATTTGTAGGGCGTTTTTGGGTTTTATACTGAGGGGTCCCTATTTTTAGAAATCAAAAAGAAAAGCCGAACGTCATTGCGACATTCGGCTTTTTTGATGTTCGGAACATTTATTTTCCGGTATATTTAAGTGGGAAAGAAATCCCCGACGGCGTTTTAATTTATTTTTTAAACGGCAATGCCGCCACACGACGTGCTGTTTGGAAACCTAAGCGTACGCCTTCTTCGCAGTCCATACGCCAGTGAACGCCGAGATAAATGCGCGAAATGGCATCTTCTTGCGCCATTTCCGAGAATGTATTGAACGAGCGTGGTTTGCCGTTGAAGTCCGTACGGTTTTCATGGCAACGGTCGGTCAAGGTAATATTTTCGCCAAAAACTTGCGCCAGAGCCGCAAAACCAGCCGCACCCATCGTTGAATGACCGCTCGGATAAGCGGGAAAAGCTGGTGTACCTTTTAAGAAGCCTGTACTTGTCAAACTTAACACATTCCAATTCGGGTTAATGAACTTCGTAATGTAGGTATCAGGGCGCTCAACATTATAGTAATATTTTGAATACCAACAAGCTACTGCGGCATCGTTAACCGCAAGACCAGATTTAGCGTAAGCCAAAACAGCGGTCTCGAGATTCGCATTTTTTTGTTCTAAAACTTGCGCCGCGACTGCCCAAACGCGCACGGCAGGACTGAATGTAAAGCCGAGAACATCGTCGCTCCAAAATTCGCCAATCCATTGATTTTCATACGTTTGTGGCGTTGTAGCCGCGTAAACTTCAAGGCCTTGGGCGTAGTAAGCGGACGTTTTGTCTTCCGAATAAGGAGTTGGCGCACGTGCTAAACGGTCGGCTTCGCTAATCGCAAAAGTCCGAACTTTACCCCAATATGGGTACATAGGCTTGACTGTATTGTTATACCATTTGCCAAGTCCGGTGGGTGGTGTGTAGGAGGCTGGGCGTGGGTCAAGATATTTATCATGTCCTTCTTTGTCCGTTGCCGAGTAGTCCCAAACAGCGTTTGCAACGCTGATGCCGTAGGCTTTTGAGCGGTTAAAAACATCTGTGTTCAATGCATTAGATGCTTGAACATTCAACGTGCTTTCGAGTGAAGCAATTTTGAATAAATCACTTGATTTGATGTTGGCGAAGAATTTCTTGAAAAGTGTCGCATTCACGTTGTTAACGACCGTTGGCCAATGGTACTCTTTACCTGTTTCGATGGCAGGAATGGTCAAACCTGCGTATTTGCCTGCAATTGATTGATATTCAGGCATCGCTGAAACGGTGGCTTCGTAATTAGCAAGTCCAACATAACCCATCATGCGGGCAGCGGGGCAAGGACGATAAACTTCGGCGTAACGTTCAACTGTTGTGAGCATTTCAGTCCATTGTTGAACAACTTTTGAATCATAATCTTTAGCTAATTTTATAGCCGTAACGGGTTCAATTGGATTTTTGTCGCTCGTACACGCCGAAAATGCTAAAACAAATACAAAAAGCGGTAGGGCGAGACGTTTGATTAATCTTACCATGGGAAAATAGTTTTAAAATTCTGTTCAGTTAGAAAAAATTTTGTTAAGAAATATAAGGTTATAGAATAAATGTTTGCAGTGAAATAACTGCCGTTTTTTGAGTCATTAATAACAACAAAATTAGGTGAGTATATTTTCAAGGAATATTGTGTGAAGGCTAAACTTATCGCAAAAATACGCACTTTGGTTTTAAATCACAAATTTGGTGTGGATAATTTTTAAATGGATAATTGCGCTTGTTAGGATAATTATGAATTATATGAAGGGTTTTTCTTCCTTTAATTTATTGATAATCAAATATTTAGGACCCCTCAGTATTTTTACCTTTTTTGTAATAAAAGAAAACTAATCTGATAAATACCCTTAATCTTGGACAATAAACTTGCCAACTCAACGCGTTCGACGGTGGTGATTGACAAAAAAAAACCTTTATTAGACGTAGTTGCTTAAAAAAAACTATCTTTGCCCTTATTGTTCAAAGTTTCAATACTTGAATTATTATTTCTAAGATTATTTCATCAAAAAAAGAACGCAACAATGGGTAAAGGTGATAAAAGAACCAAGCGCGGTAAAATCATTTTGGGCAGCCACGGCGTAACACGTCCTAAGACAACCAAAAAAATCGCACCAAAGACAGCTGCTTAATCAAATAAGTGTCTGACCAAAAAATGCAGGCTTCGCGAGAAGACCTGCATTTTTTTTAAGCTCCGATTTGAAAATCTTGAAAGACAGCGTATGCACACGTATATATACGTGTAGTATTTTTTAGATTGGCAGCTTTTTTTAATTGCCTAATCTGAAAAGGCACAATATTTTATTCTGTTAACAATTTATTACGAAAAATTCTCAGAATCTGTTACTTAATCCAAACGTTTGCGTCTTAACCATATCTTAACATCGAAAAGCCAAAACCGAGACCTATTGTACATTCGAAATCCCGTCAAAATTTCTTTGAATAATCTACATTAATTCAATCGTTTGAATACCTTTGCCGAGTTAGAAAGCATTTAAAAGTGCTTTAATTTTAGAAAAAATATACTATATTTTCTTATTTCACGCAAAGATATTGCTCTTTTGAACCAGCAAGCCGCATACCAAGAACAGACCGACGCTGAAGTGATTCGCGCTTATTTAGCGACTCAAGACGCGCGTTATTTCACGCAACTATACCGCCGTTACGCCAACAAGGTGTATGGTAAATGTATTTCTATTTTAAAAAATGACGCTGAGGCACGGGACGCAATGCAAGATATTTTCGTTAAAATAATGCTCAATTTGGGCAATTTTGGCGAAAAATCGCAATTTTCAACGTGGGTTTATTCCATTACTTACAATTATTGCATTGATGCTATTCGGAAAAGGAAAAAAGAAAAAACCATGTTCAGCGAAGACATTGAACGCGCGCCCGACGTTGCCGCCGACGAAGTTCCCGACCAGTTTTTGATGGAAATGGATATTAAAAATTTGAAGGTTGTTCTCGAAGCATTACCAGACAGCGACCGCCTGATTTTGATTATGAAATACCACGATGATATGAGCATCAGAGACATCGCCGACACTTTGGGAAAGACTGAAAGCGCCGTGAAAATGAAAATTAAACGCGCCAAAGAAAAAGCTAAGGAACTATTTGATACGAAATTTAAAAGAGAAGAATAAATTTCAAAGGGATGCCAAATGCCCAAAAGATTCCAAATTTCAAAGATTTCAAATTTCAAGGAGTCCCAATGAAATTTGAAATCTTTGAAATTTGAAATCCTTGAAATGACTAAAACAGAAAGCAAATTTACAGCTTGAATCCACTTAAATTAACTTAGGACTCACTCCGTTTAAAACTAACGAGTCATGGCAGAACGTATTAATAATTTTAAAAAACTAATGGAAGACGAGTATGAAAATCGTTTCCAATTACCAGAAATGGACGGCGTGTCCTTCGGCGGCAGCAACGACCCGATTGAAGCAAGCCTGCTCAAACGCCACGCAAGTTTGCGGTTCAGTAGCGACGTAACCGACCTTTTCTTGCCCAAAATGCTCCGAACCGTCTTAGGCTTGTTCGGCGGTGAAGTAGCGCCTCAGGACGACACTTCGCACAGCCGACCTGCACCCGATTGGGGACATTCAGCGCCAAGTCAACCGCGCGCGCCAGGACAGCGTTAAAATGAGTTGAAAATTAAAAATTTTATATACAATTGATTAATAAGGCATTACAGCAGTAGCGCGTATTTTTAATTCATGATTTTTAATTTTTAATTTTTAATTTGAAACAGGACCCCTCAGTATTCCGATGAAAAAATCTCGTTTTTGAAATTCAATATCTATGTTACAAGAATTACTAAAAAATTTGGCGGGTGTGATTCCCACATTATTCGCAGCGATTACCTTACTCGCGGCTGGTTATTTTATTTCCAACATCATCAGTCGCATTGTGACGACGGTTTTGGCAAAAATTGGTATTGATAAACTTGCCGCAAAATTGAATGAGATTGACGTTGTGCAGCAATATGACATCGCGATTCTGCCGAGCGTGGTGGTTGGGCGCATTGTCAAATATTTTTTGACCCTCATTTTTTTAATCATGGCAACCGATGTTTTGGGCATGGCTGCCGTGTCTCAATTGGTGAGAGACGTGATTAATTATATGCCGAGCCTTGTCATAGCATTGATTATCATGATATTTACTTTGTTTATTGCCAATTCTTTGAAAGGAATTGTTGTGACTGCTTGCCGCTCAATCGGTATGCCTTCGCCTAATTTGATTGGCAACGTGATTTTCTATTTCGTCTTTTTGACGGGTGCCGTAAGTGCCATGGGGCAGGCGAAGATTGATACCGATTTTGTTAAAAGTAACGTGTCGATTTTGCTTGGTGGCGCCGTTGGTGCCTTTGCTTTGGGCTATGGTTTGGCGTCTAAAGACATGATGGCGAATTTTTTAGGGTCGATGTACAGCCGCCGCCGATTTCGGATTGGCGATGTCATTCGAGTTGACAATATGGTTGGACGCATTGTTGCTTTGGACAATACGAGCGTGATTTTAAACGCACCCGACCGTCAAATTATCATCCCCCTCAGTAAATTAAGCCGTGAAGCGGTCGAAATATTGCCCAATGATTTTTTGCAGTTGCCGAAGGAAAATTGAAGCGTAAACAGATTAAATATTAGACAACTTTTAAAAAATTGTCTAATCTGAAGCAGATAAAAAAATAGCGTTCAACACAATGTGTGTTGAACGCTATTTTTTTTATCGCAACTACATTTTACACCATTTCCGACAATTCTAACCATCGAGATTCTTTCATATCCAATTGTTTTTGAACATCACCCAGCTCAAAACCCAATTTTTCAATATCCTTTGGCGTCAATTTCAACGGATTATTGAACTGTTCGGTGATTTCCGTTTTCCGTTTTTCAAGTTTTTCCATCTCTTTTTCAAGGCGTTTAAACTCTTTTCGCTCCGCATCCGTTGCGCGTTGCGTCTGAGAGGACCCCTCAGTATAAACCGCTTTTTCGGACACTTTTTCGGCTTTATCCGACCGATTTTGCGCGCGTTCACGCTCTTTTGCCTCCAAACGGTATTCTGTATAATTGCCGTTGTGGTCGATAATTGTTCCGTTGCCTTCAAAAACAAATAGGTGGTCAACGAGTTTATCCATAAAATAACGGTCGTGGGTCACAATCACCAAGCAGCCGTTGAATTGCGTTTGCAAAAAATCTTCTAAAACGTTGAGCGTCACGATGTCCAAGTCGTTTGTCGGCTCATCGAGAATCAGGAAATTAGGATTTTTCATGATGATTGTCAACAAATACAAACGTCTTTTCTCACCGCCCGACAATTGCGACACGTAAACTTGTTGTTGGTCACGCGTGAACAAAAAACGTTCGAGCAAACCCGCCGCCGTGAGTTTTTGCCCTTTTTCGAGCGGAATATACTCAGCAATGTCCGTAATGACTTCAATCACGCGCTTGTCTTGCTTCATCACCATGCCGTCCTGCGTGTAATAACCGAAAACGATGGTTTCGCCAACGACGACTTTTCCGCTCGTCGGTGCCAATTCCTCGGTCAATAAACGCAAAAACGTCGATTTCCCCGCGCCATTTGCGCCAACGATGCCAACACGCTCGCCGCGTTTGAATTTATAATCAAAATTTTCAAACAAATTTCTATCGTTGAAAGTCACGCCGACATTGTGCATTTCGACGATTTTGGAACCCAACCACGACGTTTTTATGTCAATCGACATATCTTCTTCCGCTTTTTTACCGCTGATTTTATCTTTTATTTCGTAGAAACCATCAATCCGCGCTTGCGCTTTACCCGTCCGTGCGGCGGGTGTGCGACGCATCCAATCGAGTTCGCGGGAATATAATTTACGATTTTTATCCAACGTTGCCGCGTCAACTTCTTGGCGTAAGGCTTTTTGTTCCAAAAAATACGCGTAATTGCCGCGATAGCGGTAAAAATTGCCGCCTTCTAATTCAATAATGGCGTTGCAAACCGAATCCAAAAAATAGCGGTCGTGGGTAACGATGAACAATGTAAGGCTTGGTTTTGCCATAAAATAGGCTTCCAACCACTCAATCATGTCCAAATCCAAGTGATTCGTAGGCTCATCGAGAATCAAAAAATCGGGTTCGTCAATCAACATCCGCGCAAGGGCAACGCGCTTCCGTTGTCCGCCCGACAGCGTCTTGATATTTTGATTCAAATATTGGTCAATCCGCAATTTTGATAAAATTTCGTGGATTTTCGCTTCAAAATCCCACGCTTGCAAGGTTTCTAATTCCTCCAAACTTTCTTGAATCGCCGTCGCATCATCTGCTGCGAGCGCCGATTCATACTTCTTAATTGCTTGAATTTGAGGGTTTTCCGAAGCAAAAATGGCTTCTAAAGCCGACCCCGTTTCGGGCAACGACGGCTCTTGTTCCAAATAGCCGACACGTATATCTTTAGCAAAAATAATTTTCGCTTGCTCGCCTTCGGAGCCTTCTTCGCCCGCCAAAACGCGCAATAAAGTCGTTTTACCCGTTCCGTTTTTCGCAACGAGGGCAATTCTATCGCCCCGATTGATGTTCAGCGATACGTTTTTGAAAAGCGTTTTGGGTCCGTAGCTTTTAGTCACGTTTTCAAGCGTCAAATAATTCATGCTTTTATTAAATTTAGCTAACGTCGGCGAGGTTCAAAACCTCGCCGACGTTGAAACAAAGTACCAATATTGATTTTGCGCCGCAAAAGTAGCTAATTTATTCCAATCCGACGCGGGTTTCAAACCCGCGTCAGATTCCATTGAGTTCAAATTGAATTCGAGGAACCATCTTTTCTGAAATTTTCTGTAACACATCTAATAAACGCACTTTGTTTAGCGCTACATTTGCGCGTCATTTATTTAAAATTAAGTAGAAACCATTAAAAATCACGTATAAATCGTTAAAAACTATGAAATTTCGCATCGAAAAAGACACTATGGGCGACGTTAAAGTGCCTGCAAATGTGTATTGGGGCGCGCAAACGCAACGCTCAATCGAAAATTTTCCTATCGCACAGGACATCAATCGGATGCCAAAAGAAATTATTCAGGCATTCGCCTATTTGAAAAAGGCGGCGGCTTTAACCAATCTCGAAGCGGGTTGGAAAACAAAAGAAGCGGAACTGAAAGACGGTGGCATCTCCGCTGAGCAAAAATGCGCCTTGATTGGGCAAGTTTGCGACGAAATACTGAGGGGGGACTTAGCTGACCAATTTCCACTTGTTGTTTGGCAAACGGGTTCGGGTACGCAATCGAACATGAATTGCAACGAAGTTATCGCGTACAGAGCGCACGTTTTAAACGGTGGTAAATTGTTAGACGAAAAAAAATGCGTGAGTCCGAACGACGATGTCAACAAATCGCAGTCGTCAAACGATACTTTTCCAACGGCGATGCACATTGCGGCATATAAAATTTTGGTAGAAAACACGATTCCGAGCATCGAAAAACTCCGCGATACGCTTCATGCAAAAGCCGTTGAGTTCAAAAATGTCGTCAAAATCGGCAGAACGCATTTGATGGATGCGACGCCTTTGACCGTCGGACAAGAACTTTCTGCTTACGTTTCGCAGCTAAATCACGGTCTAAAAGCGATTCGCAACACGATGGAACATTTGTCGGAACTCGCTTTGGGCGGCACGGCGGTTGGCACGGGTATCAACACACCTCCTCAGTATTCGGAAAATGTGGCGGCTAAAATTGCTGAATTGACGGGTTTGCCGTTCATTACGGCTGAAAATAAATTTGAAGCATTGTCTGCGCACGATGCGATTGTTGAGACGCACGGTGCTTTGAAAACGGTGGCGTGTTCGTTGATGAAAATTGGTAATGATGTGCGTCTTTTGGCGTCGGGTCCGCGTGCAGGCATCGGCGAATTGTACATTCCCGACAATGAGCCAGGCTCGTCAATCATGCCAGGGAAAGTAAATCCGACGCAATCAGAAGCAATGACGATGGTGGCGGCGCAAGTTTTGGGCAACGATGTGGCGATTAATATTGGTGGGGCAATGGGGCATTTTCAGCTCAATGTGTTCAAGCCGATGATGATTTATAATTTCTTGCATTCTGCCCGTTTGATTGGCGATGTTTGCACGTCTTTCAACGACAAATGCGCGGTTGGCATCAAGCCTCTGGAAGAAAATATTAAGAAAAACGTGGACAATTCATTGATGCTCGTTACGGCGTTAAATCCCGAAATTGGCTACAAAAAAGCCGCGGAAATTGCCCAAAAAGCGCATAAAGAAGGAACGAATTTGAAAGATGCGGCATTGGCTTTGGGTTATATTTCAGCCGAAGAATTTGATAAGATTTTGCGCCCTGAATTGATGGTGGGAGAGGTTAAGATTTGAGGATGAATATAGATTAACCCCTCAGTATTGCGTAAAAATAGCTTTTTCGTCATTATACTGAGGGGTCTTCTTCAATTATTTTAAAAGCCTCATCAATAGGAATCGACGGTTCATTTGACATTTTAGCGGCATCATAAAGACGCAAATCTTCCAAATCTTCTAATTCCTCCATAATGTTTTTAAATTCATTCATCGGTAGGACAACGGATATTTTTCTACCTGTATTGTCGGTGATATATTGTGGATTTACTGTAAGCATGATTTTTTTTTATTTCGTTAAAACGTCCTTGCAAATTTATTCCAGAAGATAAGATAACCACTATTTTTTCTGTTGATTTATGATTTTAGGCGCCGATAGAAAGGTAATACTTCGTAATTTTATTTAAAAAGACTAAAAAAACACGCCATGACGTACATCATTTACGACCTTGAAGCGACCTGTTGGCAAGGCAGACCCGAGGGTTATACTATCGAAACCATCGAAATTGGCGCGGTCAAGTTGGACGAATATGGCGATGTTTTGAGTGAATTCAATGCGTTTATTCGCCCTAAAATTCATCCCGTTTTGTCCGATTTTTGCCAAACTTTGACCTCTATTTCGCAGATTGACGTCAATCGAGCTGAGCAATTTCCACGCGTGATTGAAGATTTTATGGATTGGATTGACATTGAAAGCGAAGATTATTGGCTGTGCAGTTGGGGTGGTTTTGACAAACGACAGCTCATTTTGGATTGTCAATTTCACGATTTTGGCACCGTTTGGTTGGACAATCACGTGAATCTAAAAGCACAATACCAACAATTTAAACGCCTAAAACAGCCGATTGGCTTGAAAAGAGCCGTGGAACGCGAAGGTTTTGAGTTTACGGGCATTCACCACCGCGGCATTGCCGATGCTCAGAATTTGGCGAAAATTTTCGTTAAGCATTTAGACGCTTGGCAGTTCTAAAAGCTCATTTTTGCCGTTTATACTGAGGGGTCCTTTTTTTCAAAAAAACAGAACAGACATTCTTCCAAATCCTAATTACTTACCTTGAAAAACGACAATTCTAAAGCGCAATATCGACAATTTTGCGAAGCGCAAACCGCAGTTCCAAACGCTCACAATGCACTCACCGTTTTTGGTCAAGCGTGGTTTTTAGACGCCGTTTGCGGTGCCGAAAACTGGGATGTCTGCGTGGATGCAGCTCAAAATGGGCGAATTAATGGCGCTTTACCTTATTTCCTCAAAAAAAAATATGGATTAAAAATTATTCAGCAACCTGTTTTGACGGGTTATATTGGCTTATGGGTTCACTATGAAAATACTTGGAATGCGCACCAAAAAGCAACGCAAGAACGCGCCGTTTTAAAAAATCTCATTGCTCAATTGCCCGCAACCGCTTATTTTTCACAGGCTTACGCGCCACATTTTCAGAATTGGTTGCCCTTTCGTTGGGCGGGTTTTGACACAACGGTGCGCATGACGCACGTGCTTAACGGACTTCAAAATTCGGACGTGATTTTTAAAAATTTCAAAGAAAACGTTCGGAAAAGGATTAGAAAAACGAGTGCCACAATTCACGTTGAAAAGACCAACGATATTGCTTTGGTTTATGGCATTTACAACGACATCATGGCAACGAAAGGGCGTAAAATGTCGTATTCTTTGGACTTTTTAACGCATTTGCACGCAGAAATTCAAAAAAATGCGGCTGGACAGCTGTACAAAGCCGTTGATACTGAGGGGTCCGTTCACGCCGCCGTTTACGTTGTTTGGGACGCTACAACGGCTTATTATTGGCTCGGCGGCTCGGCGATTGCGCATCGAAACAGTGGCGCATTGACGTTGCTGTTGTGGGAAATTATGCAGGATGTAAGCAAAAAAGGCGTCTCTTCTTTCGACTTTACGGGGTCTGATTTGGAAAATTTGGAGTCGTTTTTTTCTGCTTTCAACGCCGAAAAACGGACGTATTTTAACGTGTCGCGTTACGGTAATCGCTTTTTGAAATTTATGGATAAAACACTCAGATAGTGGTTCCGCTTTAGGTTTTACAACTTCGAAAAAGTGAGTGCACAACAAATTGTCTTTTGGGTTCCAACTTTCCAAAAGTTAAAAACTTTTGGAAAGTTATTCCATGGTTAAAATGCAAATTTGTTATGCACTCAAAAGTTGTAAAATCACTTTTTTTTACAAACTCCCCGCCGTTTTTTCCCAACCACAATGCATCAAAACATCAATAATCGACAGTCCTGAAACAAATTCTTTAGCATTCAATTGTTGATAATTATCAGGTGTAAAACCTTGAAAATCAACACTTATTCCTGCTTCTTCAAATTTTTCTTTTTCCAAGAAAAGTAAACTCCCACCGCGTCCTGATATGTAGTTTTTGACGTCAAAAGCCGCACAGGTTTGAATGATGTAATCCGTTTTCAAGTCCGACGATTCCATCAATTCAGGCTTTGAAGACGACCTTAGAAACTGCGTTTTGAAACCTAATTCACGGCTTACGGCTTCAATAAATTGACAATTGAAATCAGCCAAGTGCGTGTATTCTTCTTTCTCAAATTTTTCTAAAAAAGGGAAAACAGCGTCAAAATGCGGCGCTCGACCGTAGGCGTGGCGCAAAGTTTTCAACGTTTTACGCCAATATTGAGCAAAATCCAACAACTCTACTTCGCAAATTCGTTGACCACCGCGCCCACTTCTGCGAACGGGCAGCGTGAGCCATTGCGCTTCGCCATTTGCCAAAATTTGGCACCGCGACGTCCACGTTTTGCCGTTTGATAGGGCAACGGAATCGAAAAAAATAAAGGTATCAACTGTCGCAATTTTATGAAAATAACCCATCCATGGGAGGAAATTGGGCTGATGAATGGCCGAAAGAGGCATTTTTTTTATTGTTTATCAAAAATTAAAGGTGTAAGAATCAGAGAATACCCGCTATCATTAAGCCACCAAAGACCACAAGCAGCACGGCAACAAGGCGTTGAACGGCGCCGATTGTTACTTTTTGAATCATTTTTGCGCCAAAATATGCACCGATGAAAGCAGACAGCGTGGCGGCGGCGATGAGTGGACCATTGAGATTTGTGGATGTCCATCTTTCGGCATAAACGCCAAGTCGTGAAAGGTCAATCAAGCAGGCAATGACGACGCCCGTGGCAATAAAACTTTCTTTGGATAAACCAACGCGCATCAAAAAAGCCGACCGCAAGGCGCCTTGAAGACCCGCCAGACCACCAAAAAAGCCGCTCAAAAAACCACCGAAAACCAAGTATTTTTTATCGAAACTTAGGCGACTCAGCGCTGGAATAATTTCCCAAAAAGCGAAAACGATGAGCAATAAGCCGATGATAATTTTCAACAAACTTACGTTGAAAACGCGTCCCCAAAGCGAATAAGACGTCAAAATTGCGGTATCGCCCAATATTTTTAACGCCAAAGCGCCCAAAATTGCCGCCAATACTGAGGGGACCCCAAAGCGTTTGACAATCGACCAATCGGCGGCTCTGCCGACGAGTGTGAGTTTGAAAAGATTGTTCAAAAAATGGACAACGGCGGTCATGGCAACGGCGATTTCTATCGAAAAAAAGAAAGTGAAAACGGGCGTCAATAAAGTACCCAATCCAAAACCAGAGAAGAGCGTCAAACCCGAACCAATGAGCGCAACGAGACAAATAACGATATAATCCATTGATTATCAATTTTTTATAATTGATTTAAAACATAAGAAAGGCAGCAAACTTTCGCGGTTTGCTGCCTTCGATGAGTGGACACAAGACGGATAAATTATTTTTTATCTTCTTCCATGCCTTTCCGCAATTCGTCTTCAACATTGGCTTTCGCACTGTTAAATTCACGAATGCCTTTACCGACGCCGCGCATGAGTTCGGGGATTTTGTTACCGCCGAAAAGCAAAAGAACCACGCCGAAAATGAGGAAAATTTCCTGTCCACCGAGTCCGAATATTAGAAATGTAGGTGTCATGTCGTTCAAATTTTAAAGTGAAAAAGTAAAAAACTGATAGGACAAAGGTAATTGTTTTTGTCCACTTTTTGACGTCATTTTTCAGTTAACGTTTAATTCAGACCGTGGATTTGATTAACAATACGTCTCAAAAGCCTGTTTCAAATCGTTCGCAATCGCACTCGCGGGGCGTCCTTCGATGTGGTGACGCTCGATGAAATGCACCAATTGTCCGTTTTTGAACAAAGCCATTGCGGGTGACGAAGGCGGATAAGGCAAGCAAAAATCACGCACTTGCTGAACGGCTGCACCGTCAACACCCGCGAAAACGGTAACCATTTTTGTTGGCAATTTGCCGTCGCGCGTTGCCGCAATTGCCGCAGGGCGGGCATTGCGCGCTGCACATCCGCAAACCGAATTGACGACAACAAGAACGGTGCCTTCACCATTTTCAAGCACATTTTCGACCGATTCGGCGGTTTTGAGGCTTTCAAAGCCTGCTTCGGTCAATTCCGCAGCCATTGGCGCGGTCAAATAGTCGGGATATTGCGACTGTTGGATTTGATAGTACATAACTAACTGAATTTAAAGGTCAGCGTCAGAAAACAAGGAAATTAAAAATTAAAAATTAAAAATTCGCTAAACTATTGACTAATAAGGTGTTGTGAATTTTAATTTTTTCTATTTTCTATTCCTAACGTTGATGTTTTTAAAAAATATAATTTCAAAGATGCATTGAGAACGGGCGTTCTAAAGCCGCGTTCAAAACAGAGTGCAAATTTACGCGATTAAGTGGACTATTTTTCGTCAAATTTTGGTCTAATACTGAGGGGTCCCTTTTTTGTAAAACAAAGAAGCCTGATACCAGCAATTGCATCAGACTTCTTTGTTCTTAATTCAATACACGTATTTAGGAACTGAAATCTGGAATTTGGAATTTGAAATCCCTTTATTCGTAGCGCAAAGACTCGATAGGGTCGAGCCGCGCAGCTTTCAAAGCGGGATATAGACCTGCAAATAAACCGACGACAAAGCAGACCGTGATGCCCATAATTATCCAAACCCACGGCATGATAAACGTGCTTTTCAAGGCCAGTGAGACGCCGAGACCCGCCATAACGCCCAAGAAAATGCCGACTAAACCGCCCAATTGGCAAATAATAATGGCTTCGGTCAAGAACTGCGTCAAGATGCCCGACCGCGTGGCGCCGAGTGCTTTGCGGATGCCGATTTCGCGCGTCCGTTCGGTGACGCTCACGAGCATGATGTTCATCAAACCGATGGATGCGCCGAGTAAAGTGATGAGTCCAATCGCGATGGTTGCCCAACGGATTTTGACGGTATTTTCTTTCAAAAGGTCGAGCAAACTGTCGGATTTGAAAATCTCAAAATCGTCTTCTTGACCAACGCGCAACTTTCTGATTTGTCGGAAAGTGACCGTTGCCACGTCCGTTGCGTTGTCCATTTCTAAGGCGGAGGCGACGGCAATATCGACATCGACGTTGCGACTCACGGAGTTATAGGTGCGTTTAGAATTCAATATGGGAATCATCACGAGTCGGTCGGCGCCTTGTTGTCCACCGCTTGACCCTTTTTCTTTCAAAATGCCGACGATGGTGTAGCGAATATTGCCCAACAGAATGTCTTCATTCAAGGCTTTTTCGGGTTTGTCGGCGAACAACAATTTGACAATATCGTTGCCGACGATGGCTTTATTGGCGCCACTTTGGACTTCAAGATTGGAAAAATTGCGCCCAAAAGTTAGGTCATAACCCTTGACGCTGAGATAATTTTCGTCGATTCCCGAAATGCGCACGTTTGGGTTCGTCTTTTTTTCGCCCCGCTGCACGGTTGCGCTGCTCGTTGCACCCGTTGAAATCGAGACTTTTGCGGGGTAATTGTAGCGGTCCTTGAACTCAAGCGCTTGGTCAAACGTGATGTCGTCGCTCACTTTGTCGCGCCGCCCGCCTTTGTTGCTGCTGATGCCCTGTGATTTTGGCAAAACGCTAAACGAATTGCTGCCCATGTCGTTGAAACTTTCGTTGAGCGAATTGAGAACGGAATCAAGGGCGGTCAAAATGCCGACTAACGCCATGATGCCAAAGGCGATAATGAGCAGTGTCAAGACCGACCGCAGCGTGTTTGCACGGACGGATTCGATGGACATTTTGAATATTTCGGAGAAATTCATGTGCGGACAATTTTACGGCGTTTTCAATTTTCAGAGGACCCCTCAGTATAAAACCACTTTTCAAGGACGAATGTCGTTTTAATGGGCAACAAACCGCTAATTTGATAGACAAAATGCCGTTTTTTGAAGATAAAAGTGCGGCACACGGATTTGGTAATTTTTCAAAAGTTACCAAATCTCAAGGTCGCAAAAGTGGTTGTATTTCTTCCCAAAGGTATTCAAAAGGCATGATTTCGATGCGGTCGCCTTGCTCCATGATGTCGAGCGATAAACTGCTGATTTCAGCCATCAAGGCTTTAGCTTTCGGCGCGATGAGTTTTTTGGAATAATGCACCTTCGATAGTTCCAACAATAGTTTTAGAAAAGAATAGCAACGTTGGGCCGTTTCCTCGCTTTTAATGTGGCGTTTGACGTATTGCTCCATCGCGTCAAGGCGGTCAACGAGTTGACTGCGGTCTTTTTCAGTCAGTTGCAAAATATATTGAACAATCAGCATGGGCATATTCATCCCTTTTTTATCGCCCGAAAATTGGCTAACATTGTTCAAAAACTTCGACAATTTAAAACTTTTAAAGATGGATGTTTCAAACCTCACGCCTTCGATTTTACCCAATTTCACGACAAAACAAAGGTAGGCTTCGTAAAGTAACCAAATTTCACGGTCAGCGGCTTTCAGAAACTTGAAATCGCGGTGGTTGACCGCTGTTTGATAAACGTCGTAGGCTTCCTTGTACTCCCGCGTGTGAAAGGCCAACATCATGTGTTGTTCGAGGGTTTTATACCAATTACGCGTGCCGTCCACTTGAATAGCTAACGCTTCTTTGGCCGTTATTTTTCCCGCATCATAGTAACGTAGCTGAATTTGAGAAATAAGTTTTTGGTTCAGCAACACCATCAAAGGAGCATTAGCTGCGAAAGTCTTCTGTCTAAAATGCGTGATGCCTTCTTCGCACACTTTTATGGCATTTCGGTGGTCATATATGATTTGGTGCTTGGCTAAATTGATGTAATACCAAAAAGACATAAACATATACGTAGAACAAGTTTCAAGTAAAGGTTCAAGTTCTTTGATGGCTTTGTCGGCTACTTCATACATACTGCCGTTGTAGGCTGCGGATTTGAGATAAGGTCTTCTAATTGACTGAAACAAGTTTTTGGCTTTGAGTTCTGCCATGTAAAACCCTACCTGTTGCCAATGTATATCTTGTAGGTAATCGTATCGGTTAAAATTTTCCATAACTGTTCCATACATATGCTTCAGTTTGTCCGTAATTTGGACTACGAGTTCTGTCAACTCGTAATGAATACAATGTTTTAGGAGTTTTTCTGATAATTCTATTGCCGTACTAAGAGCCGAACGATTGTACAAAATAATCGTCGCTGCCCACGTTTTTTCAGCTTCCGTAACGGCGTTTTGATGTTCGCTCGCTTGCTTATTGTTAATATCCAAAAAGAAAACGGTGTTCACCAGCCTTTCGTAAAATTGGCTTTTAAACTTTCGATAATTCAAATCACGCCCTTCGGCTTTGGGATAAAAATGACGGGCGGCGGCTTCGTCGGTTGTCAGTGTGCCGTTTTTTATCAGACGGTAAAATTCGGTAAAGCGGCTTGTGCTATCGCTGTTGTCAATGATGTCAATGTTAGCGAGCTTGTAACCATCCAAAAGATGGGTTATTTGCATGAGAGAATCCATGATTATTGTGGGTTTAAGGTGTATAAAAGTGTTATTTTTTGGTAAAACAGGTATTAAAAAAAGTTGCAAACTTTTAAGTTGTAAGAATATAGTAAGTGTAATACTCATTTATAATGTTTTAATTCATTTAAAATCAATGCTTTACGGTTTTTAGTAGCCAAAATTCAGAGTTCACAAAACCGTGTAAAGTGTCCTTGTGGGCGAATTACTGAGGGGCTACTTTTGTACCATCAAAACAAACACACACAGTTTTGATAAAGACAGAAACAACCTTCAATAATCTTTAAAACACCTATTTACAATGACAGCTTTTGAACTTTTAATGCTTTTGTTGGGAATCGTCATAGATGACACTACGGGAGTTTAATTCCTTCCAAACCCAACATATTTATTCGGGCAGATGCCCTTAAAAACAAGCATCTGCCCGAAACACACGAAAAAAAACTGTAAACGACCAAATAATTTAACTCAAAAAAAATAATTGCATTGGGTATTGATAAAATCACTCAAATTTAAAGAGGGTTAAATATTTGATAATCAAACACTTAGCTAAAAAACGACTAAAAAAGGGGCAAAATTTAGAGTTCACAAAACGATGTAAAATGACCTTGCAAGGAATAACGAACACCCGCACCTTTGTAACATCAAAAAACAGCAACACAAGGAACTATTCAAAACAGTACAACTTAACAAAGCACTAAAAAAGTACAATTGACAAAACACTAACAAAAAAGGACATCAGGATATTCGGGTAGATGGGATAAGCTATATTTACCCGAATGATGTCCGAAAAAGAACCAATAGACCCCCTCAGTATTTGAGGTCGAAAAAAGAAAAAATCTTTTAAAACACTAACAAAAAAGACGTAACTTAATTCGGGTAGATATAATAAAAAAATATCTATCCGAATGCGTCGTAAGGAATTTGGTAACAAAGTAGATAATTTACTACATTCGATGGCTATTTTTTTGTAAAAGAATTATGAATTATGAATTATGAATTATGAATTATGAATTATGAATTATTTTTTCATATTTACTAAATAGCTGATTACCAATGTCTTATCGACGAATAAACACGGATTAAAACGGTTGATTAAAATCAATGCATTTGCAAAAACCTGATTTTAGTCTCCCTTTAATTTTTTAATTTTTTAATTTTTTAATTTTTAATTTTTAACTTCTAATTCAAAAAATATGGAAGCGCAGTTCATAACTCAAAATAGCCGCGAATATATCGGCGACAAAGATTATCCGCCGCGCTACGTGAGCGTTGTGTTTGGCAATCCGAGGTCGGAGGAATGTGCAGGTTTTGGCATCTGCCGCATGGACGAAGACTGGGATATTCCGGGTCAAATGCCGCCGCCGAGACCGAAGCCACCGAAAGACATAAGTGCTTGTTTATCAGGCTGTTGTCGTGGGGTAGCGGTTGTGAAACGGCAAGAAACGGCGGAAGGAGACATAACGCTTTCGTTTGGTTTTTTGAAAAGCGCATTAACGCCCACGGCGATTAATAAATATTTCAATGGCGCACATTTTAGAGTCGGCAGCGACATTTTATTGCCGAAAACGTTGACCGCCGCGTTCGATTTGGACCCCTCAGTATTGAAGGTCGGTTTGTACCAAATTGTTGAAACGAACGATTATTTTCAAATCCAATTACCTATAAACTGAAAACGAGCTTTCAAAACATATTTACCTTCAAACACTAAGATTTTTTAGAAACACTTAAACGGTTGCCTGAAAGACGAACTCAGGTAATTTTATCACCCCCTCAGTATGTCGTCGTATTGGGGCGTGGACAACACTCAATTTTTCAAAACATTATTTTTTCATTACACTAAATTTTATTAAAAGATGAGATTTACATCAAAACTCTGGATTGCTGCATTGGCAATCACTGGAATGTTTTTCACGAGCTGTCAAAAAGACGAAAATGCTCCCGTTCAGACCGACGTTGCCAAAGTGGAGGCACCGCAGGAAAAACCATCAATTGATGCGCTGCGTGCTGCTTATCCCACGATTGAAAAAGGGCGTTTGCATTTCAAATCGCAAGCCGATTTCAAGACTTACATGGGACTTATCGGCAAGTACGACATTGACGCAGTTAATGCCTTGAACCAAGAAAAAGGCTTTGTTTCTCACTTCGCCAAAACGCACCAAGACGAAGATGGTATGAATTCGGCTAATGCAAAGGGCGATGACAGAGAAGAATCTGCTAAGTGGGCGATTCCCGACTCTTATTTTGCCGAAACACTCAATGAAAATCGTGAAATTTCATTTGCGGATGGCGGTGTCTGCCGTGCGGGTAATGATTTTTCATTCGCATTTCCCAATGGTGAAGAAGGCTTAATTGACAAGTTTTACCAAGATTACGCACGAGGTGGCGTAAAGGTTGCGGACGAAGGAACGGTTATCGGTGAGTTATTCGTTTATCCGACGGGACTTGAAGCACCAAATGTAGGCGGTACGAAAGTGCGAAATATTTTTGAAAAACGAATTAGAGACAGTCGAACTTTTGATGGCTCAAGTTTTCGTTTATACGGTGAAATGTGGCAAGGTAACTGGATTGTATATGCGTCAAGTGGCGTAACGTCGGAATGCAATAGAACGCGTACCTTTCTTTGGACAACTTACTACTCTTACACAAGTGCCTCTAAATTGGGCATAAGTTGGAATGGAATTTTAGCTGCCGGCCCAGATGCTAATTGCAATCCCGGTCCGCTTGCATTTATTACAAATCCAATAGGCGCACTGAATAAAGTCAACTCGTCAACCGTTATCGAACGTTTTGAATGGGTAACGGGGGAATATAATTTCTTCTTTCCTCTTAAAAGCAAGCCTGCAAAATTGCTAAACAAAATTGTCACCGGTTCGAAGTCAACACATACAGGTACATTAAACCGTAGTTCCAAATCATTCTCATTGGTCTGGAAGTGTTAATCAACAGAACTATAAAATTAAGAAGCCGACTGAATTTAAACTCAATTTAGTCGGCTTTTTAACTTCACTTTTTTTTTCTCATTCATTAAACTAACAACGTGTCATGAAAAAAAGTATTCAAATCTTCCTATTTCTGTCATTACCAACTGTACTTCTGAACGCTCAAATTAAAGCTAATAAATTAGAAGGTAAGCAAAAAATCGAAACCATACCCCCTCAGTATAAAGGCTGGTTTGGCGGTTTGGACTTGATGCTTCAAACGCCAAGAACTAAGGTTGACGGTTCGGCAAACGTTACGCTCGTGCAGGAACAATACATAAACCGTGGTTTCCGCGTTGGTTATCAAAGCAACAGGCATAAATACGAACTGGGTTTGGCTATTGAAAAGGATGATGCAAGTTGGAATTATACAGACACAATTTATAATGAACAGTCGGGTTCAGGAAGCGATTATTCTACTTTCAACACACGTTTGGGTTACACCTATCAAGTCCTAAAATTGAATAAACGGATGCACATTGAATTGGGTGGTGGCTTAAATTGGACATACTGGCTCGCCGATGAAGTTTTTCCTGAACGTTTAGTACAAAGTAGTAATATTACCGGTTATCACCGAGAGATGCTACTGAGAAGAAATAGTTTGGCAATTGATGGCAGAGTGCAATTAAATTATGTGCTTACGCCTCATTTACAAGCACGTTTATTTTATCAATACCGTTATGCCCCTCAGTCACAACGGACAGTTTCAAGCACTTATTACGCTATTGCAACTGGAAAAATACTGGACGATGTGATTGTAACAAGTTCGGCAACCGCTTCGCTCATCGGTGTTGGTCTTCAATACAACATTCAGCCATTGTTTAACCGAAAACCTAAAGTAGAAGTAGAAGAAGAAATCGTAAAAGGTTTTCATGTGGGACTACAATATGGCTTTTTATTTAATGCAGGTAGCAGAAAAGCAACCGTCAATTACGGCGAGATTGGCAATGGTGCGCCTATTCCGTTATTGAGTAGTCGCGCAGGTATTGAAGTCGGTTATCGGCATGGACGACACGATTTTGAGATTGGTTTTCAAAGGCTTAAAAGTTCTCTCAGTTATAAATTTGGAGATTTGCAAAATTTCTTCATCCAAGAGCGTTCCGACGATGCTGGAGAAAATGCCTATTATGTGCCTTTACGCTATTATTACAGCTTATTTCCTAAGAATCAAACATGGAAAATTGATGCAGGTATTGGTGTAGGTTATGCCCGATTCATTGAGAATTTACCGTCGGAGTTCGTGGAAAAAACAATGCAAGAAGAAATGCTTACATCGGGGAGTAAAGTAATTGATAGTTACATATACACAGACAAAGAGCGCATGAACACCCGCGAAACGGCGTGTTTTGAAGGTAATATTCGTTTGCGCCGCTTATTTTACAACGACCGTTGGCAGTTCAATATTTGGGGTCGTTACATTTGGAATCCGTGGTCGGTACGCACCGCAAAATTTGACATTCAATACAGCAATAAACCACCAAAATTTGGTGAGGTATCAACAAGTTTTACAAGTTTGGGTTTGGGCGCAGGATTAAGCTATGCGTTTTAAATGACTGAAAAAGCAGAAAACATCTTTTCCTTCAACTCATTAAATTAAGAAATTATGAAAACGTACCTTAAATGCGCGATTTCCGTTATGCTTTTCAGCTCCTTTGCTGCCTGTCAATTAACACCTCTTGGCATTTTAGACAATGAATTTAACTTGAATCGAGCAGAAAATACAATTAAAACAAGTAAAAATAAGTCCATTGATAGCCTTTCGGTTTTCTTAAAAAATCTTGCGCCAAAGCCCGAAATCTTCGTTGTTCATTATGGGCACAAGGGCGTTGTGGTAACAATAAAAGGCACAGTAATTCACGTGGAAAATGCTGTTTTTGTCAACGAAAAAGGCGATATAATCAAAGACAACATTCGCTTAACTATCCAAGAACTGCACACGCCAAGCGATATGTTGTTGGCGGATAAACCGACAAATCTTAATAAAACCAACGGGCATTTAGAGTCTTTTGGCGAATTTAAAATAACGGCAAATCACGACGGAAAACCGCTCGCGTTACAAGCGGGCAGCAGCCTAACTGTTGAAACAGAAGTGACCAATACTGCTAAAAAACAGTTCTTGAAAATGCCCATTTGGGACGCTGATACAAGCGATGTACGACAACAATTGAAAGGTTTAAATCATCTTGCCGAGCCAACAAGTGTTACGCAGTTTTTTAGTCAAAAACGAGGTGCTACTTGGACCGAAACACCACAAAGCGCGAGAACAAATACGTTTGATCGCCTACAATTTGATGTTGTTAATCTGAGTAAATGGAAGAATTGTGATATTTTTAGAAAAGATACCACGCCAAAAACAACCGTTATGTGTCATTTTGCCAAAAATATTGCCCCCTCAGTATTTGAAGGCGAAACCACTAATCAAGCAGCGATTTATTTTAAGCCATTGGGCATCAACGCCTTAATCAAGTTTTATGAACCCATTTTGAATGCACCCTTAAATAAATCGGGTTTTTATAGCGAAGTCAACAGTTTGCCAATTGGCACAAAAGGCACCTTGATTGCCGTCAGTTTTTTGAATGGAAAATTGTACGCCGACCAAAAAGATATTACAATTAACGCACCTTTGAATAAAGAGAAAGCAGCGTTTTTTAGCGTGTATCCAGTTGAAATCAATCAAGCAACGTTTTTGAATAATTTAAAAAATTTATAGAAGAATTAAATAGGTGCTTAAAAGGCGTTCTGATGGGTCATTAGAACGCCTTTTAAGTGCTTTATACTGAGGGGGGTAAAATAAAACAGGACTACGAAATTATCAATATGCAATAATTTAAAATGTGTTTTTATTGTTTTAAGCAAAAAACGAGGCAATTAAGTACCGCACCCATTTGGAGTTGATAAGTTAGCGCAGAAGAATCAAGTCTTTGAGTTTACGCAAAATGAAGATAACTTTAAGCAAATCTTCGCGCTCATCGGCATTGTATTCGCGGCTTTGGCAGTAGTTTTTGCCGTTAAGCGTACAAAAACGCCACCTTGCGCCGAACAAATAGCTGCCATACAGGATTTTTTCATCTTTGTTAAGTTCTTGTGCAATGAGCATAGCTGTTAGCATTTGGGCTTCGGGGTCTTTTGATTCGCCACGACCTTTTTTGTATTCTTGTAAAAAATAATAAGGCGTGGACGGTTCATTGAATTGCAAAGGTTTAGCAACAAAACAATCCGCAGTCACATTCAAATCGTAACCTTGAATCGTAGCGGATAAAGGTCGTTCATAAAAAACCTTTACTTGGCGTGGCACATTGATATTAGCGAGATAAAACATGAAGCCAATCATCTCGATTTTTAATTCTTCCTCATTCCAGTAATTGCCTTCTTCAACAGACTTTGCATAAATATCGTTGAAAATGGTTTCTTGAACGGGTGTGAATTCAGAATGAGCATTTAGCCAATCAGTCAATTGTTCGCATTGAGTTGTGCGTTCAATACCAAAAGTGGCAGCTAATTGTCCTAATGTAAATTTTTTCCTTGCCATGATACCGCGCTTTAAGTGATAAACTTAGGCAAAGATACGTAAATTATGAAAAAATAAGTAAAATACTGAGGGGTCCTTCATTTTTACAAAAATACGCAATAAGCGATTCACCATGTTTGCACTTGTAAAAATACGTTATTGTCAACTTAAATACGAATTAAAACACTTGGGCATAGGCCACTGTTTAGGCTTATTTGTCCTTTTTATGGGTTTTGAAACGATGATTTATTTGGCATTTTTAAAATATCCATTATACACAACAGGAGCAGTTTTAGCTTTTGTTTTAGCCCTGCATTTAGGGCGAAAGGATGCGCGTTTTGTCAAAATGGCGTTAGAGAAACCTCAATTAGCTTTGTTTTTCGATTATTTAAGCCTGATTGTATTGTTCATTCTACCCGTTTTATTTACCGCATACTGGTATTGTTTTTTAATTATTTTAATAGGCATTTATGGCATTTCTTTTATAAAAATAAAACGCGCTATCCCATCTTTAAAATTACATTTTTTAACGCGTTTTATTCCTATTTCGTCATTTGAATTGGTAAGCGGTGCGCGCAAAAATTATTTAATTATCGGCTTGTTAATCCTTTATGTCTTAGCTTTAGGATTGTCTTGGGTGCGTGGTTTGCCTTTGTTTTTATTGTGGTTATTGACAACCATTATTTGTTCTTTTTTTGGTGAATATGAGCCTTTAAATATGCTCAGAAAAGACGAACAATTAAATAGTCAATCGTTGATAATAGAAAAACTAAAACGTTACATTTTGCCATTAATGGCGGTTTATTCGCCCATTTTGATTGTAAATGGCGTGTTTCATCCCGATATTTGGTGGGTAAATCCTTTATTCCTAATTGTTCAGATTTTAACATTGAGTTTATCCATTTTGTACAAATACGCGACCTATCAACCTAAAGCGTATTTTAATACCAATAGTCCTGTTTTAATTATTGCGGGTTTGTGCATTGTTTTACCGTTTTTAATACCGCTTATTTTGTTTTTTAATCTGCGGTATTATCCAAAAGCAATTAAAAATTTAAATCGCTATTTACAATGATTGACGTCAAGAATATACAATTGAATTACGATAAAAAAATCGTTTTAAATAAGCTGTCTAAATCTTTTGAATTAAATAAAATTCATGGCATTGTGGGCTTAAATGGTGCGGGAAAAACGTCGTTTTTTAATGTTTTAGCGCAGATTATTTATCCCGAATCAGGAGAAATTACGGGCAATAGTCAACCACTTTCGCATAAATCAATAAGCTATTTAGAAACGCAACCGTTTTTTTATTCAAGACTAACAGGGCGTGAATATTTAGCCATTTTTGACAATAAAAATCCCGAATTAAATCAAAGGGAATTAATTAACTTATTGAAATTCCCCGTTGATAATTTAATCGAAAATTACTCAACGGGCGAGCAAAAAAAATTGGCATTATTAGCTATTTTAAAACAGAATCGTCCGATAATTATTTTAGATGAACCTTTCAATGGTTTAGATTTAGAAAGCGCTAAAGTATTGGAAACCATTGTTTTGCGACTAAAAGAAAAGCATAAAACAGTATTTATTTCGTCTCATATTTTAAGCCCATTGTTTAACCTATGCGATACGATTCACCATTTAGCCGACGGTAATTTTCAACGTTCTTATGTGCCCAATGAATTTAATGAATTAGACAATACTATTTTTGGTACATTAAAAACCCACGCAGAAGCAATTGTGCAACAGTTTTTATAAATAACTGATGTTACGCAAGTCTGATAGAACAGTAAGTCATATTTAACATTCCCGAAGGGAATTTATGTTTATAGAACAGTAATTTACAAATACTGCTAAAATCCCGAAGGGATTGCATGTGAAATAAAGTGAAAATACATATAATCCCTTCGGGATTTTGGTAATATTTGGGTTTTATCTTTCTATAAACATAAATTCCCTTCGGGAATGTTGGCACAAAACTATACTTAATTAACTCTCGACTCTATCGAATTTATTGATGCGTAACATCAGTAAATAAAATAAATGGTTTTAGGACCCCTCAGTATAAAGCCCTAATTTAAACATAACGCGACCTTCAAGTCGCGTTATTGTTAAAACAGTATAAAATTTTGCGTTAAATTTTATACTTCAAAATTTTATTCTGAAAATTGAATTTTTACAATTTATGAACAAAATTAAATATTGTTCATGATTTTAGAGAATATAATTTTTAGAATTTATAAACAATATAAAATTTTGTGTATATTTTTACGGTTCAAAATTTTATTCTGAAAATTGAATTTTTATAATTTATGAACAAAATAAAATATTGTTTGTAAATTACGTTATCCATTATTTTCTAACTTTTTAAAACACTTTACAATGTTTAACAAACACGTTTACAGCTTCATCGCCTGCTGCACACTTGCCGCCGCGCTCATTTTCTCGGCTTTTACGCCGCCCGCAAACCTTGAAACGAAGGTTAAATTACCAACTCAAGCGGTGTCCCAAACCGACCCAAATGCCGTTGATTGCGGTTGCACTTTTTCATCGGGCGGTTGTGCGGATTGCGCGTGCGTCGGCGGCTTTGCGACGGGCTGCGCAGCCGTTACGGGAATGCGCGACGGCGGACAGCCCGCGCCGATTGCCGTCGAAATGTCCGCAAATCAGTTGCGACAAGCCTTAAAATACCAACGTTTGCTCTTGAGTCTCGACTCGCCCGACGCGATTGCCGCTGCCGTACAAGTCAATCAATTAATTGAAGCAATTCAAGATGGCAAATCGGCAAATTATCAACAAGTTGCCGAGCAATACCAAAAAACGTTTGACCGCTTGCCAAAAGTGGAGAGAGAAATCGTGTGTACTTGGGTTGACAATAAGAAAAAAATATTGACAAAGACCCTTGAAGAATTAGAAAAGGTAGAAATGTCCGAAAAAAACGATAAGAATTAGAAGCAACTAAGGAGTCATTTGTTTTTAGCAAGGCGCGCGTGTTTCAAGAGGTGCGCGCGCTTTTTTTTAAATCAATTGAGCCACTGATTACACAAATTATCGCTGATTTTTCAGCACATATTTAATCATTGAAAAAGCACTAAAAATATGAAAACGCTCTTAATTATTCCGCTTCTTTTTAGTCTATTTTTTAGTCAAAAAAAAGACCCCTCAGTATCAAATGCTGAAAACGTGTTTTTTACGCAAAATATTGATAATCAAATAGTTGTGAATTGTCAAAAATCCATTCAATTTGATTTGACGACGCTCACAACTGTTCGCAAAATACCTAAACCGATTTGGCAACAACGCCAAGAAGGACAATTGGAAACAACACCCGTTTCGACCGAAAATACGGACGAATTCACGGAAAAAAGTCTGCTGGATATTTGCATCAATTCGACGGGTGATTGTCAATGGAAAGTGTCGAATAAAGTGGGTAAATCGCCCGTTTATAGTCCATTGAGCATTTATGTCGTGAGCTGTTTGCGGCAAATGTCGGGTGATTATGGTGCGCTGCCCGATAAGATTGTGAGCGATATGCGCGCGCAAGGAAGCAGCGTGCAAGGCATTGGCAATCAATCGATTGTGGTCAAAACACCGCGACATCCGACGACGGGTCAATTCGGTTTGATGGTCATGGACACGGCGCGTTGTGCCTTCATCGGCAGCAGTTTGTACAATTCAGAAGACAGACTGCAATTTAAAGTGATTTATAATTACGCCACAAATGACAAAACGGGCGACCGCTATTTGGCTTCGGCCACGCTGATTACCAACGATTTTATCCATCAAACGGTGACGGAAACAACGACTTTTTTTAATAAAAAGTAGCGCGACTTTAAAGTCGCGTTCCTAATTTCAAAACACTAATAGCAATGAAATCTTTAATTTTGAACCTAATTTTTATGTCGCTTTGTTTAATTAATTCCTTAAATAATTTGAAAGCGACCCCCTCAGTATCGAGCCGTTTTTCGGGCAATTTAGACAATGATTCGACTGAAATCAGTGCCTTAATTACGGATTTTACGAGCCAAAACGCGGCTATTTTACAAGAATACAGCAGTAAAAAAACAGCATTGACGCAGCAACTCGCTGCCGTTGAAAAACGCATTAACACGCGTGAAATCAATGAGTTAGCGTACCGACAAGCGATTGAAGAGCGCCGACAATTGGAAAAAGACTTGGTTTTTGCCGACCAAAAACAAGAGCTTTTGATGCTCAAAACGCGCTATAAAAAAGGCGTTGAAATCATCAAAATCATATACGAAAAACTGTTGGCACTTGACCATCATTTTACGGGAATGCAGACTTATCAAAACGTCATGTTGCTGTCGAATCCGACGACTTATCCCGATTTTCAGAAAGCAAAAGGACTGATGGAAGGCAAGATGAAAAAAGGTTTTTCGTTGAAAATGCCCGCTATTTTAAGCACAAACCCGTATTTGTCGGGTGCTGTTGCCATTGTTTCTTCTTTTCTTGGCGAAGGCGATACGAAGGAAAAGGAAAAAGATTTGGAAAAAATATCCTGTATTTTGGATTTTACCGTCCGCATGACCAACGATTTAGGACTGATTTATCACGAAACGGAGTACCTGAAATCGTCAAATGCAACGCTTAAAAAAGATGGTGAAAAACTCTTTGAAGATTACACGAAAGTCGTTGGTTACTTGGTCTCGATTGATAAATGTCGGAAAACGGACGATTGGGAAACTTTAAATGAAGAATTGGATAAATATGTTATTAAAATTGAAGACCAATTAAAAACAAATCCGACGGGAACGCAGTCTTTGAAAATGAAATCTAATTTGGATTTTGCTACAAACCGCGTCGCCGATATGGTCAATAAATACCGAACCTACGTCAATCAAGGCACGCAATATTACAATAAATTTGATAAGATTGTGTCAAGTTACGAAAACGAAAATAGCTGTCAAGAAAAACTGCCGAGGCAATTCACGGAATTAAAATTTGACATTAAAACCACCATCGAAAAGTTTACAAATACCTACAATCTGCCTGAAATTGAAGGCTCAAAATTGAAAGATTTGATGTATGGATTGATGGAATAAGGGAAAAATACTGAGGGGTCCCTTTGTTAATTTTCAGGCACCACTTTTCCATCAATCGTCAACCGCAGCGGCATACGCTTATAACGTAGCATCAATTGCATGACGGCAACGACGTCTTTTTCGCAATAACGCGCAATCCGCTCCACATCGCCTTCGTCGTAAAAAACGCCGCGCACTTGTGAGCCGTCGATGTCGTCTTTCGGCGACGGAAAGCCGAACGTAGCGGCGAGCAGTTTGAGGGACGTGTAGTTTTTGCCGTCACCAAATTTCCATAACTCCATCGTGTCGAGTAAATGTTTGGTTTCCCACGGCTTTTTGCCCGCCACGTTGAGCAATTCAGGAAACGGCATCTGATGAATCATCAGGCGGCGGCAAATAAATGGCACATCGAACTCCTTTATATTGTGTCCGCAGAGGAAATGCCGCGCAATGTGCGGAAAATGCTTATTGAGCAATTCCGAGAACCCCCTCAGTATTTCTGCTTCATCGGTCGAAGCGTAGGATTTTAGTCGCACCGACAGCTCGCCCGTTGCCTTGTCGCGCGCGAAAATGCCGACCGAAATGCAGACAATTTTGCCAAATTCCGCGTAAATGCCCGCTCGGTCGTACACGCTTGCGGCGTCTTCTTCGGAAATCTCTTCATCGTATTTCTTTAGAATACTTTTCGCTTTGTGCGACCACAGGTATTGCCAATTTTCGTCGAGGTCTGAAAAATGTTGCGTTCCGGGAACGGTTTCAATGTCAAAAAAGAGGACATTTGTAATGTCTAAAAAGTCAAGCATAAGCGTCAATTGTAGTCGGGAAATTTATTTTCCACGTGGTGAATGGTAAAGTTTTAAAGCTGAAAAGTGTATTTTTAGGGGAATTTGGGGCGGGGTTTATGCCCAATTTCAGACCGCAAGTTGAGGCTTTGTTTTGATTCTTAGGGCATCTTTAAAAAAAAATAATTTTTTTTATGCTTTTGAAATAATTGCAAATTGTTGATAATCAACAATTTAGACAATTGGCACGAAAAAAAAGTGAAAAAAAAATACTTGAAGGAATAATAAACGTTCAACGAAGCCGTTTGTAGAAGCAAATGATTTGAGAAACATACCGAGCGAAAATGGTCAAAAAGTGACCCCCTCAGTATAACGCCGTCTGAAATGCATTCTCAACGAGGAACATCATTTCACAGCAAAATTTTAACAAAAACCTGCGCTCCAAACTACACCGCACGTTTTGATTTTTTCATTATAAAACGACAACGAATATCGGATTAAAATTTACATTTTTGGAAAAAGACACCACAGTTTTGACAGCATTAAACAGCTTTTAATAGCTTTGCGCGTCGCTCGGCACAATGCTGAAGACTTATCTGAATTTTTCCAAGATATTTTAGAAAACAGTTATTCGAAAAAATTTTAAATCAAACGGTTATGAGCACCTATCAAAATGACTCGAATTCGAAGTCAAAATTCATTCCTTGGTTAATCGCAGGAATCGTTGCCCTTGTCGGCACTAACGTTGCAACGCTTGTTAGCAAAAGCAACACCACTACGCAGCTTCAAGCAGCGCAAACTGAAGTCAAAAAAGACGAAGATTTGAACGCTCAGCTTGAACTTCAATTCAAAGATGCCACGGCGCAACTTGAAGAAATGAAAGGCAAAAACACGGAGTTGAATGCCCTCATTGACAAGCAAAAAGAAGATTTGGTTGCCCAAAAAGGTAAGATTTCACGTTTAATCAACGTCGAAAAGAACCTAAACGGCGCTAAAGCTGAAATTGCCCGCTTCAAAGCGGAAGCAGAAGGCTTCATCTCTAAAATCGCTGAACTCGAGCAAGACAAAAAAGTATTGGGCGAAAAAGTAACTGTTTTAACGACGGAGAAAACCAATCTACAAGACAACTTGCAGAAAGAAGTAACGGCCAAAAACGAAATTGCTACGGCGAAAACAGCCGTTGAAGCTGAAAAAGCAGCCATCGAAGCTGAAAAAGCTAAATTGGCTATCAAGGCTAAAGCAGGTTCAGTTGTACGGGTTGGCAACATCTCAATGCAAGGGTTCTTAGTCCGTGAAAGCGGTAAAGAGAAATCTAAAACGCACGCCAAAAACATCGACCGTTTGAAGTTTTGCTTCAAGGCTTTGGCAAGTCCAGACCAAGAAGAGCGTGGTTCTGAAACGTTTTACATCCGCATCATCGACCCAACAGGCGTAGCAATTGCAACGCAATCAGGCGGTGGCGGTGTTGTGAAATTGGCGGACGACAAAGAAATCCAATACACAACAACCAAGCAAGTTGACGTCAAAAACAGCGCAGAAGACGTCTGTGCAACGTGGGATTCTAAAGGCAACGCGACTTTGCAAAAAGGCAAATACACCATTGAGATTTACAACAAAGGTTATTTGTCAGGCAAAAGCGAGTTTGACTTGAAATAGTAAGTAAAATATTCAGACTTGTTAATAGTAAAAACGGCGAATAAAGCATCAGAGCTTTGTTCGCCGTTTTTTTATGCACACGTTTGTACACGTTTATAGATACACGTTCGGAAAATGTTAAAGGTTCCCGATTTTTTTACTCTAACTTGTTTAAAATCAGCTTTTTATGTACGCGAGAGGACCCCTCAGTATATTGCCGATTTATTTTGCCCAAGCACTGATATTTAGATTTTGAGCGTGATATTTACCCAAAATGTATAGGATAGAAACAACATACCCGCTAAAAATAAAGCTGTTAGACCGATGATTTCTCCGAACTTAGCGTAGAATGTTACTTCTGTATTCAATTCAATTTTGCTGCGAATGACCGCATCGACGCCATAATCTGTCGCCTGTTCAACATCGCCCCGTTGGTTGATAAAACAACTTATTCCCGTGTTTGCCGACCGAACCACGGAGCGCCGCAACTCAATTGCCCGCAAACGTCCAAACGCTTGATGCTGTTGATAGCCGGGCGTATTGTCCCACCAACCATCATTCGTCACGATGAACAACGCCTCCGCACCCGCCGCCACGTAGCCGCGACAGTAATCACCGTAAATAGATTCGTAGCAAATGACGGGCGCCACGGTTTTAGTGCCGTCGCCACTCAGAAAAGCCGTCGGTTTGGGTTGCGTGCCAAGACCGCCAACGGTGCCACCGAAACTTTTGAAAATGGGTTCTGCCCAACTGAAAAGGAAGCCAAATGGTAATATTTCGGGGCCAGGAACAAGTTTGGATTTTTTGTAAAAAGGCATACCCAGACTGCCCGTTGAGATTTGCGTCGCCGCGTTGTAGGACTCCCAATAGGTAAAAGTCCCGTCGTGGTTGTCATATTTCCGCGTGGTTTTGGGCAGATTTGGCGGTCGTATCGCTTGTCGCGTTGCGTAAACCTTGATGGCATCTATGCCCATCACCAAATTTAATTTTGGATATTGGCGCACGTAATTTTTCAATTCAATTAAAATTTCATTTCTATCCCAAAAATCCAAATTGTTTAAATCGAAACTTGTTTCGGGGAAAACCACGTAATCGACCGTCGAATCGAGCTTTTGAGCCGTGAGTTTCAAGAATTTTTGCAATTGTACTGAGGGGTGTACATCAAACTTTTCGTAATGTGGTTCGTAGTTCGGTTGCACCGCCACGACGTCGGCAGTTCGGTCGGTTGGCGTTATTTTTACGGCTTCCGCAAGGCTTTGATATTTGAAAAAAGAGAAAAGTGTTGGCACGATGAAGAGCAGTGCGCCGAACGATAAAACGCGGCGCGACGGTTTTGTTTTGTCGTAAATGTGGTAAGCGTAAGCCTTGAAAATCAACACATTAATCAATAAAATCCACAAGGAGCCGCCCATAAAACCCGTATATTCGTACCATTGAATCAAGATTGGCACATTGGCAAAAGCATTACCGAGCGTTAGCCAAGGCCAAGACAATTCCCAACTGAGGTGCAAAAACTCAAAAGCCAACCAAAAAATAATGAAAATCGCGTAGCGGTGTGCGCAAAACGGGGGCAAATTACGCGTCCAACTTCGATGCTCTACGGTTAAAGCCATTCGGTGGAATAACCAAAAAACGCCCGCCATGAAAAATGCGTTTAAGTAATTGGCAACCATGCCCGCAACCAAACCCGCATTAGCGACCCACCACGTGGCACCAATGTTCCAAATAACGAAAGTATTGAATGCGTATTTCATCATTCGATTGTGCGTCAAGGGGCGTTTATTGAGCGCGGAATGGCTCATTTTTAGGGTTGCAATCTCTCTTTCGACCATTAAAAGCGGTACAAAGGCAACAAAAATGGACGCAATAATCGGAGAAGTGGGGAACCCCAAAGCCAGTAAAATGCCACTTAAAGTTGACAAACCGAGCCATCTTAGGTTGTACCGATGCGCGAATGTAAGGACAATAATTGCCCAAAATCCACTTAGGAAAGGCAGCGTCCACCAACCAAAGAGCGGTATTTTGGACATCTGATAACCGCAAAAAGCAACGACAAAAATGCTAAAGGCAAGACCGCCAAAGCGTAAAATAGGGTTCATATAATTGTTGTTAGTTCATAAATAAAGAGCGTTAATGAGTGTATTGTTGGGCTGTTTTCTCGCGTAAAATTAGCGTGGTATTTTAAAATCCCCCACTTTCTGAACTGAAAAACCTTTGAAAGCGTGAAAATAGTGTGCAGAAAAGTAAAATAGGCTTTACTTTGACAATCTTTTTTAAAAGGTCGATGAAGCGGTTAATACGGTCGTTTAAATTTAGAAATAGGACCCCTCAGTATATGCCGCCTTTCGGCATCCCGAAAATCGGGAAAACCATTTTTCTAAGGTGAAGCGGCTAATTTTGTCTTTAGAATTTAGGCGTCATTTAAAAAACTGTTTGTAAAATTATAAAATCCATTTATCATGTTAAAGAAAATTCTACGTTATTTATTCATTGCTGTTGCGACTTTTGCGGGCATCGGTTTGTTATTGCCCGGAAAATCGCACGTCGAGCGTCAAACGACGATTGAGGCGCCCGCGACTGTTGTTTTTGACCAAATCAATGAGTTGAAAAATTGGGTGAATTGGTCGCCTTGGTACCAACTCGACCCGAAAGCCACGTGGGTGTATTCGGCACCGTCAACGGCGGGCGTCGGCGCCTGGTACACGTGGGAAGGCGATAAAAAAACGGTCGGTTCGGGGAAAATGACGATTTTGGAGGCTGATTCGCTCAAAAAATTGCATTGCAAAATGGAATTTAAAGGCGAAGCTGATGCATTCGCCGATTTCAAATTGGCGGGCAAAGACAGCACGTCAACGACGGTGGTTTGGACATTCGATACGGATTTAGGGGTCAATCCGTTGTCGCGTTGGTTTGGTCTGGCAATGGACAAATTTATTGGTCCCGACTACGAAAAAGGCTTGGCAAATCTTAAAGCGGTTTGTGAAAAAACGAAGTAGTTTTTTATTTTTGTGCTGTATCGAACATAACGTGATATTAGGGTCGCGTTACGCCCAAACGCCTTATTTATTTTATTAAAATTAAACAATTTGCACCATGAAAAAAATAATTTTAGTTATGGCAATTTTAGGACCCCTCAGTATTTGGGGTCAAAAAGACGCTGCTTTTAGTGTTCATTTGAGCAGCGATACCGGCGGATTAAACGGCTCAATTGAAGTGACATTTACGTTGGAAAATGCACCTAATAAACAATTTACGCCGCCTGATTTTGAAGGCTTTAACGTGCAAGGTCCATCGACTTCGATGATGACGAGCATCAATAATGGTGAGATGAAACAAACGGTATCTTACACATTTTATCTCTCGCCGCGCGCTGTTGGCAGCTTCAAAATTGGCTCCGTGAGCCTTGATACTGAGGGGTCTCTTTTGTTGAAAACAGAAGAAAAGACAGTCGTTGTTTTGGCACATTACGACGTCGAAACGCGTTCGCAACAACGCACTCGTGGTCTGTTTGATTCAAATGACGATTTCTTTTTCCGCCGACCAACGCCGCCGCAAGTGCCTGAAAAACCTAAGAAAAAATACCAAACGGAAAAACTTTAGATTTGGCAGCTTCTCAAAAGTTGTCAAATCTTTCTGCTACCGTTTGAAATAACAAAAATAAAGTTTTCAAAAAAAGCGCGGCTTATCCTTCCAACAAAATATGCCGTTCTAATTTTGCGCCATCAAACGATAAGGTTTAACCGATGAACCATCTCTATTAACTAATTAATTATCAATCAATTATGGCTTCTGAAATAAAAATTTTTTCGGGGACTTGCTCCCGTTATTTGTCGGACAAAATTGCCTACGAATACGATACAAGGCTCGGTGACTTGGAAGTTCTCCGTTTTTCCGACGGCGAAATGCAGCCCGTTATCAACGAAAGTGTACGTGGGGAATACGTTTTTTTCGTCCAATCTACTTTTGCGCCAGCGGACAATTTATTAGAATTATTGCTCATGATTGACGCCGCAAAACGCGCTTCGGCGGGTTATATCACGGCGGTTATCCCATTTTTTGGCTATGCCCGACAGGACAGAAAAGACAAGCCACGCGTGCCGATTTCCGCAAAACTCATCGCAAATATGCTCGAAGCGGCGGGTGTTAATCGCCTTATGACGATGGATTTACACGCCGACCAAGTTCAAGGATTTTTCGATATTCCCGTTGACCATCTGAAAAGCGAACCCATTTTTGTCAATTATTTGCGGACGCTCGATGTGTCGAATGTTTTGTTCGCTTCACCCGATTTGGGCGGCGTCAAACGGGCGCGAAACTTTGCTCGAATTTTGGAACGCGACTTCATAACGTGTTCAAAATACCGTAAAAAAGCGAACGAAATAGCGGAAATGAACGTCATTGGCGACGTGGAAGGCATGGACGTTGTTCTCGTTGACGACATGGTGGACACCGCTGGAACGCTTTGCAAGGCAGCTGAAGTTATCATGCAAAAAGGCGCCAAAAGCGTTAGAGCCATCGCGACGCACCCCGTTTTGTCGGGCAAAGCCTACGATAATATCAACAATTCGGTCTTGACGGAACTCGTCGTTTGCGACACAATTCCGCTTAGAGAGGAGTCGCCAAAAATCAAAGTTTTATCGACTGCGAAACTATTCGCGCGCGCTATTCGCAACACGCACGAGAATCGGTCGATTGAGGCATTGTTTGATAATTAAAGAAATTTTTTAAATTGTATATAATTCGTTATCAACAATTTGAAAATAGTATTACGGTTTTAAATTAATTTTTATAAAACAAAAGGCGCCGATTCGTAAGAGTCGGCGCCTTTTGTTCTACTTATTCAAATCTGATTAACCGATGAGTAAATATTCAAATTGCAATATCAACGCAACCATTAAAAATAGCATATGTAAGGCTTCGGCCGTTGCTGAATTGATGCGCTGAAAAACCATTGACAATAAAACGCCGACGGGAACGGCAATTGCCAAAAAATGAACGAGTCCAACGCCCGTTTGGATTAAAACGGTCAAGCCACCGAGCAGAATGAGCCAATAAAGAATGCTCAAATATTTTTGAACCGTCATGTTTCGGCGACTGAAAAACTGGGTGCTTGCGCCAACGGTGAGCAATAAAACGAGCCCAATGACGCCCATTTTAACGTATAATGTTGGGCTACTGTAACGTAAAAAACTGAAAAAACCGACATTATTTAAGAAATGATTGCCAATTTGCGGCAGCATCCCGTGCCAAAAACAGTAAACGCTGAGTAAAAAGAAGGGAACACCGTAACCAATTATGAACATTAAAAACTCTTTCGCCCGCAAGCCGCGCAAAATACCTAAGCCAATAATGCCCCACAGGATGAATAACACATAAGGAAAATGGAACAGGCTTGCGACGCCAAGCCAAAGACCTGCGTCGAAGATGCGCCCTGCCACATAACTGTTTTTGTAGGTGTCAAAAAGATAGAAAAGCGCTAAAATGACGAACGTATTTGCCAACAAAACCGACGATAAAATCAAGAAATCAGGCATTAAACACGTGAAAAGACAGTAAAATACGCCCGGCAACAGCGACACTTCGGTGGCAATTCGGTAGCGCGCAATCGTGATATTGAGGGCGGTTGCTTGGAAAAAAACGAGCAAAAAAGCCGCAATATTTGCCGCTACACTGAGGGGGGGTAATTCCGCAAACATCCAAGCGGTCAAGATGCCTTGCGGCGGTGGTGCGACCGTTGCGGGATGAATAAAAGAGCTGGCGCGTAGAATGCCGAGATAAAAAAGCAGCAAAATATTAGCAAGCGGTTGATTTGTTCTAAAGAGAGTGAGCATATTTTTTTATTGCCGTTAGTAGTTCGTTAATTTTTCCCTAATTTCGGGTTTGACAAATTTTAAAAAGTTGTCAAGTCTCCAATCGTGAGCGGTAAAAGTATCAAAATTCCAATAATTCACGGATAACTTCTTGTAAAGTCTGATTTTCCCCGACATTTTCTTTTGAAAAATCGGAGAAACCCGTCGTTTTGGGCAGTTCTGAAAGCGCGTTTTCAAGGTCGAACGCGTCTTGCGGTTGGCAGATGAAGCGATTTTCACGC
>JAYUKJ010000672.1:0-10386 GCA_043764555.1 Saprospiraceae bacterium | reverse complement strand
TTTCCTTACTGGCATAAGTACCAAAACGCTTTGGGCTGATGGTTTTTCACGCGCGATTTGCTCAAAAATCGTTAGAAAACCGCCGAATACTGAGGGGTCCCTTTCTCGGTCATTTCCTTAAAAAATCTAAAAACATTTCACTAACAAAACTAATAAGAACAATGGGACAGAAGAATATGAACAAAAAAAACTTTGCCGCTTCAATTGATTTCACAAAAACGACTTTTGAACGCCGTTCAAAACAAATTGATTGCGTATTGCCAAGCGGCTTGTTATCCGAAGAAATGCGTGAAGAATGGCTCCGAAAACTTAAAGAATGGGAACGTTTACGCTTGGAAGAAAAGCGTAAAAATAAAAATGGTGCGGAATAGTGCGTTTTGGGGTGGTTTGGGGCGTTTTGGTAAAAATGGGGCTTCTACCTTTGTGGAATCAAAAAAGCAAAATATCGTTTTGTTTTTTGATGATTTTACAAACTATTTTATTCATCATCTTAAACGTAAAAAAATGAAATTTACACTATTAAAACCAGTTTGGTTATTGTTGCTTCCATTGTTATTTTGGAACGGCTGGTGCAACAATGGTAACGATGAGAATCAAAGAAACGTTACTATCCATGTTAATCCCGCGAATAGCGTTTTAGCTTGTGATCGTGCACTGACTCAAAGCAAAGATGTAACGGTAACCATTGCTATTTTCGAGTACGACGATGCAACTGGATTATACTCCAAACGAATTCACCTGAGAGATTTGGACAGGTCTAATGACTGGGAAGGCGGGTTTGATTACAACGTAAAATTAGGTTTTAAATCTTACATTGTTACTGTTCAAGCTATCCAAGAATGCTCTTTCTGTTGTACGACAGCTAACCAATATTTTGGTTGCACAGCTCCACCATCTGCTATCAAAGATGGGGCACCGTATTTCTACGGCGAGGCATCAATACCAGAAAGTGGCGTTTATTTCCAAGGCTACCTTGGAATACAAAGCATCAGATGTACAGGGTGTTAATCATAAATTCAGAGATGGATAAGATTAGTTAGTGCTGTAAGTTCCACCATTAGCACGCCTTTTTTTGTTCTTTTCTAATTGATTCTACCAAAATGAGTGAGGGTACATTTTTCTTCAAAAGGCTCTAACTGCCATAAAAAATAATAAAAAATGAAAAAAATATTTTTCTTCGTATTGATTCTTTTTTCTGCTTGTGCTAAAGACAAACAAGGAAGTGTTTCTCTCATAGCACCAGAGACTTTCTTAAACTACATTCAGTCAAAAATTCCTCAGCAACCTGATGCTATCATCAGCGTTTTTTGCGACCCTGTACTTAAAGAATTTCCAAAGCCGAAAATTTTGGTGTCTGCTTTTCTCAGTAGTGATTTGGATAATGGCGATGCCATTCAAGAAGTTTCATTTGCCAATTTGAAATTGTCAAAAGTTCTTGACAAGCCTAATAATAAAGTTAGTTTCTCGACATATACAGATGTGATTAACCCGTTTAATCAAAAGGTAGCGGTGAATTTCAAGACCACCTTTTTTGATTTTAAAGGTGATTTCCATCTACCCGAGCTTGTAAAATTGGATGTAGGGTCTAAAAAATTCTCTAAATCGAAAGGTTATACGATTAATTGGAACAGAGGCGAAGATAACGATCTTCCTGTTCAAATTAGTTTCATGTATGATGAAGTTGCAACGGCTTTTTTAAACCCCAAAGCCAGCCTTGCAAAAGAAGACCTTCAAATCACAAAATTTGTGAAAGATGACGGCAACTTTACTTTGACTTCAACAGATTTGGCGCCATTCCCCTTAGGAAGTATAGTGAAAGTCTCAATTAAGCGAGGTTCTTTCTCATACCAAAAAAGCAATGACAAGAACATATTAATTTACTCAATCACAACAGATACTTATCCCGTACTTGTTGTGGAAGATTGATTTTGAATACCATTATCCCAATGAAAGCCGAACGCAACCACTGCGTTCGGCTTTTCCTTTTCAAGGCAACCTATCAATTTCAGGTCGGCATTCCAACAATTTTATCATTGGAAACACCAATTCACTGCGTAAAATTTGACCTTATAGTCCGTAAAAAATTTAAAATGCCAATGCTAAAAAAGAAAATGCCCCCAATAGTTGGAGGCGTTTTCTTTACTTCCCTAACAATACCTTAAATTCTTCATATTTCAATAATTGGATATTAAAATACGGATAATATTTAAGTACAGCAAGATGTTTGTCATTTGAAATTAAGAATTGCGCCCCTGCTGCGATGGCACAATCGACAAACTTGTTATCATCTGGGTCAGCTTCCACTAACTGCCAGAAATAGTATTTTTGAATCAAATGCACATTGGGCAATTCAGAAAGTAAATCGATGGCTGCTTCTGCCACCTTCACATTCATACTTCCGCCAATAATTTCCGAATATTCCAATAGAATATCCGTCGTGACATAGACATCAAAAACACCCGCAACAATATCTTGCCACAACCAATGTGCCGACGACCGAGGGGAAATACAAACAAATAGAATGTTGGTATCAATAACAATTTTCATCTGTCAGACTGCTGTGGTTTAGAAGTATGGGATGTTCTCATGTGTGTCTGAAGAAATTGTTGCATCGTTTCCTCAGACCATCCTCTTTCGTCCCAAACATTGTCTATTAAATCGGACAAACGCTGCGATTTAAAAGCAATAATTAGTTTTTTTAGCATTTTAAGCTCACTTTCAGACAATGTGTCAGTCAGCTTGAGCAACGTCATTTGAACGTCATTAAGTGGATATTGGATAGTAGTTGTCATCAGAAAACATACATTTTTCAAGTATAAAATAAAGTAACTAAGCTATAATTTTAACAAAAATACACTTTCTTTTTTAGATGGTAAAAAAAATCGGCTATTTGTATCCCAAAAATTCTGATTACCGAATACTGAGAGGTATTTGCAGCTGTACCTTTCGTCAGTGTCCTAAGGCAACCTATCAATTTCAAGTCTATATTCAAACAATTTAATCATCGGAAACATCAATTAATAATCAGTTATTCTACAAAACATGATAAACATTCTCTTCAAAAACGCCCAACGGCAAAGCGGTTGCGCCCGTTCGGAGAAGCGCAAATGTTTTGGCAACGCCGCCCGAAACGGCGAGCAATTGCCAAATTTTTTCTTCCGAAAATTGGGGATTGAGTTTTAAAAGGGACCCCTCAGTATCGCGGAGAAACCACGCATTATTATCGGTTGCGAGCGTCAAATCGGCGATAATTTGAATAATATCGTCCGCCCACGGCGATTTTTGAAGATGTTGAACGACGTCGCGTTGCGCCGCCGTTAGGTTTAACAATGGTTCAAATTCGGTAGAAATTTTAGCTGTATTGGCACCTTGATTTTTGATAAAAGCGCGCCGCAATAACGCATTTGACGGTTGAAAAACGAGGGTTGCTTTCGTCGCTGTTGCAGGC
The DNA here is from genome assembly GCA_043764555.1 of Saprospiraceae bacterium. Lineage (GTDB taxonomy): Bacteria > Bacteroidota > Bacteroidia > Chitinophagales > Saprospiraceae > JAAFJT01. Next base: position 6,938 of record JAYUKJ010000672.1, on the reverse strand, counting down.
ATGAGCAAGGTGGGCAGTGCCAAATTTTTGAAGGCAAAATCTAAAATATAGGCAAAACGGTGAGATTCTAAGCCCAAAAGATAATGCCTTTGAATCGTCAAATCTTCTTCGCGCTCCGTGATTCGGGCAAGCGTTAGCCAATTATCGGTCAGATTTTCGGCAGATTCGTCTTCCAAAAGTTCTTTTTGCTTCGCCGACCAACCAATTAGGCTTTTAATATCGTCAAATACTGAGGGGTCCAAATTTTCTAAATTTTTGAAACTTTCAAGCGTCAAAAATATCTTCGCGGCTTGTTCCAAAACGTCAGATTGCCACGTTGTTCCCGTGTAATAATTGATTTTATTAAAACCTTTGACAAAATTGCCTAAGCCACCTGCCTTAGCATCTACCATGCGTGCCGCCGTTTTTTCAAAATACGATGCACCGCGTTCGGGAATAGAAATGAAGCCATTCCGCAACAAATCTTTTAGCCATAAATCCAGTTCAGCCGCGCCCAATTGAGCGTTTGCAAGGCGGTCGTCTTGGGTTTTAAGCTTATTTTTTGCGGATAACTGGGCTTTTTTATCGTCTAAATCGTCGTTTTTTGCTTCAGATACTGAGGGGTCCTGTTTTTCGGCTTTTTCTTGGCGTTTGTCCATCCACTCCTTCACCCACGCGGGTTCGTCGGCAGTTTGCTTAAAATCAGCTGGGTTTTCTGCGTATAAAAGGAGTAAACCCAAACCATGTTTGCAGGGAAATTTTCGGCTCGGACAGGAGCATTTAAACGCCGTCGAATTGCCGTCAACTTGCGTGCGATACGGGTCTTTACCAGAGCCTTGCACTTCGCCCCAAAGCGCACGTTCGCCATAAGCAAGCGTTACCCATTTGGGCAAAAATGCCAAACTTTTGCCCGCATTTAAGGACGAGCTATCGGGCGCAAGTTGTTCAACTTGTTGTTTTGAAAAGTGATTCATAGCAGCTTACGGTTGTGGTTCATAGCTTTCAGCTATGCGATTGTGGCTAAAAACTGATGGCTTATAGCTATCAGTTTGGTTTGAAAACAGTTGAAAGTTAATGGTGCAAGGATAAGAAAAAAAATGTTTTTTGAAACACTTTTTGTTTATTTTATTTTATAAAAATGTTTTAACAAAATAGATATCTCTCTGTGTGGCTGTTTGCAAATTAATTTTTTACTGTATTTAAGTTATTGGTTGTAAATGATTTAGGTATTACAACTAAACATAACAACAATTATTAAGTATGAAAAATATTGTATTTTTTTAACTTTTTTCATACCCTAATTATGGCATTACTTATTTTTAAATTATTCTTTTTTGTAAAATTAGTGAGCAATGCTTTGTGGAAAATAGATATTTGAGTAGTTTTGCTACTCAATTTGTGAATCATATTTAAGTGCCATTAACATTAACGTCGCATTATCCTTCTTGTTTGATTACTTGTCATGTGTAAAAGACACATGAACAGCGAAGCTATATTTTATTCATTAATTCAGATAGCACTTTTCAATAATATCACCTTTTTTTGCTTAATGCTTTGATAAGTTCATCAAATGTTTACGTCAATCAAAAACCTTTTTGGAAAGAAAAAAGAAAATGTGCCTTTAGTTGATTTGTCTGTTATAGGTACAGATATGCATTCACATTTTATTCCATGTATTGACGATGGATCAGACAGTTTAGAGACGTCAATTTCACTGATTAAGGGTTTAGTTGAGTTGGGTTACAAACACATTATCACAACACCTCATGTAATGTCCGACCATTATCCGAATTCGTCGGAAGCCATTCTAAATGGTTTAAAAACGGTTCAAGAGCGCTTACATACTGAGGGGGTCAATGTTACCTTACACGCTGCTGCTGAATATTTTATGGATGAATATTTTCTTAATCTATTGAATACTCAACCGCTTTTAACACTTTGGGGTAATCGCGTTTTAGTTGAAATGTCGTTTTATTCACCACCGCGTGGTTGGGAACAATATTTTTTCAAACTCGCCGTGAAAGGCTATCAACCCATCTTAGCACACCCTGAAAGATACCCATATTTTCATAAAAGCTACGTAGAATACCGTGAAATAAGGGAAAATGGCGTGGCTTTGCAACTAAATTTATTGTCTCTTACTGGTTACTATGGTGAGTCCGTTAAAAAGACCGCTTTTCGATTATTGGATGATAAATTAATTGACTTTATTGGCACAGATGCACACCATATTAAGCACATAGAAACCATAAAAAACACGATAAAAAACCCTGATATTCAACGTATTCTCTCTACCTACACATTTCAAAACGCAGGTATAAACAATTAAGACAATTAAGACAATTAAGATGCCCAGACTCTTCCTATTACTTATTAGCTCAATTCTATTTTCTTTATCTTCTTGCGTTTCGCACGAAGAACTCATTAATTTTAGAACTGGAAAAGAGAAAATACCTACGCTTTCGCAACTGCCAAAGCAAGACATTATCGGTCAGGCGGATTTAAAACTGCAAGTAAATGACGTGTTGGCAGTTATTATTTCATCGCCCGACGGGGTATTGGCAACACCCTACAATTTAGTCCCTGCCCAATTAGCGATACAAGTTGTATCACCTACTTCGCCAAGTACATTCCTCATTAGCACTGATGGCACCGTTAATTTGCCCAGTTTAGGGGTGATGAAAGCAGCTGGCTTGAGTTTGAAAGAACTACGAGAAGACATTTTGAAAAAGGTCTCTGTTTACTTGGAGAACCCCTCTGTAAATGTTCGACTGCTCAATTTTAAAGTAACTGTTTTGGGTGAAGTCGATAATCCAGGCTCTTTTCAAGTTGAAAATGAACGTATTACGTTGTTGGAAGCACTTGGGCGAGCGGGTGATTTGACGGATTATAGCAACCGCAAACACATAATGGTCGTAAGAGAACACAATGGCGTACGTGAATACGGCGAAGTTGATTTGAAAGACACCAAATTTTTCACATCGCCTTACTACTATTTGCAACAGAATGACATCATTTATGTGGAGCCAACACGCGCCAAAAGAGACCAACTCCGACAATCAACGAGCGCTTATGTGCAACCTATTGGATTAGCATTATCACTCATAACAACACTTGTTCTTCTTTTTAGAAAATAAGTATTGCGACTCAGATGGTAGGCATTTTTCGCTATAAGCAATGCTTTCAAACCAATCTGATGGCTTTTTTTACAAAAACAATAAAAATATAAACGTGAATAATTCAGCACAACACAATAGAACAATAGATTTACAAGAAGAAGAGGAAAAGCCGATTGACATTCGCCGCATCCTTGAACTCATAAGACGATACTGGTATCTTTTGGTTCTTTTTCCACTATTAAGCGTTGGTGCTGCTACTGTATATACCCGCTACTTGATTGATCAATACAAGGTTAGTTCCACGATTCTGATTAAAAAAGACGACAAACCGAAAGGTATTTCATCGGGTGCGGGTGTTGACCCTGCGGCGTTGTTCAGCGGAAATGCGTCAAATACGGCGGATGAGGTAGAGATACTAAAATCACGGACGTTGATGACACAAGTGATAAGTGAGTTGAAAATCAATCCGATTATTTACGCAAAAGGCAGGCTTAAAAACGCGCAACTGTACAAAGATAGTCCCATTATAGTTGATACTTTTTCTTTATCTGAAAAAATTAGAGAAGACAACACTGACGTAAGTTTGGAACTTAAAATTATCAATAATCAGACTTTTGAAGTCATCAAAGGTACTGAAAAATTAACGGCTCAATTTGGTGTTGCTTTTAAACTTGATAGCTGCTTTTTTATCATCAGCAAAATTAAAGATGAAGAACAACAAAAGTTGTTTATCATAAATATCAGAAATATTGAGTCTTTGAGTAAAAGTTATCTTGACAAACTGAGCGTTACACCAATAAAAAGTCCGTCAGGTTTAGGCTCTTCTAACGCCATTGCGATTGCTTTGGAAGATGAGTCGTCAAAAAGAGGGGTTGACATTATCAATAAATTAATTGAAGTTTACAACCAATTTGGTATTGACGACAAAAATAGTGGCGATAAAAACGCGTTAAAGTTTATTGACGAGCGCGTACGTTCCTTGACGGGCGAAGTAAGTTCGGGCGAAAAAGACATCGAAAACTATAAGAAAATACAAGGCATTACGGCTGACGCAGCGAGTGGTATCAATCAACTTTTTCTAAAATCGGGTAATACTGACAGCAAAATTACGGATTTAGAGATTAAAAAAGCTGTTTTCAAATCGCTTTCAGAATCGCTAAGCAATCAAAGTAGTACAAACGATTTTTCGTTAATGCCGACTAATTTAGTTGAGAATAATTCAAGTATTTCTCTTCAAATTATGGAGTACAACAAACTGATTTTAGAGCGTTTACGGCTTTTGAGATTTGCAAAAAAAGAAAACACCTCTGTCGTTTTATTAGAAAACCAAATCGTAGGCACGCGGAAAATCATTCAAGAAAACATTGAATCGAGCTTGAGAAACCTCCAAGAGGAAATCAATTTTTCTTTGGCTAAATTCAAAAGCGAAAACACGGTCGTTAATCAGCAATTGCGTGAAACCCCCTCAAAAGAGCGCGGTTTATTGGAAATTACGCGTTTAAAAAACCTTAAAGAAAGCATCTATTTATTCCTACTTCAGAAGCGTGAGGAGACCGCCCTTTCCTTGGCAACAACTGTATCAAACGCCCGCGTTCTGGATGTCGCGATAAGTTCTCCAAGACCTATCAAACCGAATAAACGGCAAATCGTTTTAATTGCTTTCTTAGTTGGTCTTATGATTCCAATCATCATTATTTACATCATCATTTTATTGAATGACAGTATAGAAACAGAAGATGATATTCGAGGGCGAACATCAACGCCGTTCTTGGGATATTTGACGATGAATAAAGATGATAAGAAAGAACATAAGCAAATTGTAGTAGAAAAAGGCAGTAGAACCGCGACCGTGGAAACCTTCCGACTATTGCGCTCAAATCTGCAGTTCATGCTCGCAACTTCAAAGGACAAAACGGTGCTTATCACATCCTCGATGAGTGGTGAGGGCAAGAGTTTTGTTACACTCAATTTGGGCGTAAGTATCGCTTTGTCAGGTAAAAAAACGGTTATTGTTGGCTTTGACTTACGTAAACCTAAGTTGACATCTTATTTGCAAAACAGTCCCGACAAAGGTGACAGCGAAGGCTTATCAAGTTATTTGGCGGGTGAAGTACCAATGGAAAAAATAGTTCACGTTTCAGACGTTAATCCATTGTTGTATTATATTTCAAGCGGTCCCGTTCCACCGAATCCTGCGGAACTTATTATGCAAGATAAGACGGATGCATTATTTGAATATCTGAAAAAGGAATTTGAGTTTGTCATAATTGACACACCACCCGTCGGTATGGTTGTAGATGGCGTTTTGTTGGCAAAATACGCCGCAACATCGCTTTACGTAACGCGATTTGGCGTGACGAAAAAAGGACAATTACGCATTATTGATACACTCTACAAGGACAAAAAATTACCTAATCCAAGTATCATTCTAAACGCCGTGAAAACAGGTGGTGGTTATGGTTACGGCTACGGTTATGGCTATGGTTACGGCTATGGTTCTTATGGTGACGATAAGCCTGAAAAAAAGAACTTTTGGAAGAAAATAACGGGTAAAAAGTAAAAGAATATGTACAAAGCATTGATTGAAAAAGAGAAAAAAATCGCCGTTATTGGTCTTGGTTACGTGGGTTTGCCAATCGCTTTAGAGTTTGCGAAGCATTTTAGTGTCGTCGGCTTTGATATAAGTGAGCCACGTTTAGAACTGATGCGCAAAGGTATTGACCCGTCTAAAGAATTGGAACCCTCGGCTTTTGACAATACAGACATCGTTTTCACCAATGACATCAATATACTGAGGGGGGCGCATTTCTTCGTTGTTGCCGTGCCTACGGACATTGATGAGCATAAAGTACCTAATCTCAATCCACTTAAAGGCGCATCAAGAACCGTCGGAAAGGCTTTGAAACAAGGCGACTATGTCGTCTATGAGTCAACCGTTTATCCGGGTTGTACGGAAGAAGATTGCTTGCCGATTGCCGAAAATGAATGTGGTTTAGTGGCTGGAAAGGATTTTAAATACGGCTACTCGCCTGAAAGAATTAATCCGGGTGACAAAGAGAGAACTTTGACAAAAATCTTGAAAATAGTCTCGGGTTGCGATGCCGAGTCTTTGGAGGAAATAGCTAAAGTTTATGGTCATATTATTACGGCGGGTGTTTACAAGGCCCCCTCAGTAAAAGTGGCGGAAGCGGCTAAAGTTATTGAAAATTCACAACGCGACATCAACATCGCTTTCGTCAATGAATTGTCCATGATTTTTGATAAAATGGGCATTGACACAAAAGCCGTTTTAGAAGCCGCAGGCACTAAATGGAATTTTTTGAAGTTTCAACCTGGCCTCGTCGGCGGGCATTGCATCGGCGTTGACCCTTACTATTTGGCCTATAAATCGGCTCAATTGGGCTATACTTCCGAAGTAATCCTCAGTGGTCGCCGCATTAATGACAATATGCCGTCATACGTGGCGAAACGTTTGGTTCAGTTACTTATTCAAAAAGGTAAAAACCCTGGACAAGCAAAAGTCTTGGTCATGGGGTTGACTTTCAAGGAAAATGTCGCTGACATTCGCAATTCTAAAGTCGTTAATATCATTCGAGAATTGCTCCAATATTCGGTCAACGTGGAGATTACGGACGCGTGGGCATCGGCAAAAGAAGTTGCTCACGAATATAAATTGACCCTAAATGATACCGTTTCAGGCGATTACGACGCCGTCATTGTTGCCGTTGCGCATGAAGAATATAACAAATTGAATGCTGAATATTTCACGTCAATTATGCCAAATCAACCCATTTTGATGGATTTAAAAGGCTTATTTTCTTTTGAAAATACGGATGAATT
>JAYUKJ010000671.1:0-3027 GCA_043764555.1 Saprospiraceae bacterium | reverse complement strand
ACGACCGTCACAAGATTTTTCTGTACAAAGAAGACTTGAATCGCTTCGTGGCAACGCTCGAAGAAACCGTTAATTACATCAAAACGGAACTCATGCCGCAGTACGATTATGACGAATTCACACGCCGTCAAGAGGAATACGAAGCGCGGATGCTCGAAGAAAGGGAGCAAAATGCGGCAGAAAAAGCGGCAAATCCCGAAGAATCGGACGAGGCAGCAGCACCCGCACCAATTGAGCTAAAAGCACCCGTGGAAATCGTGCGCGCACCATTGCCGCCGACACCGCAGCCGCCACAACCGCCAGTTGTCGAACTCAAAATTGAGGTGCCAAAACCGCCACCGCCAATTGACGACGACGAAGACATGGCTTGGTAGTCCATAAAAAACATTTTCTAATATTTTCCATAGTTAATACGATGAAAGCGAATCCTTTTTCGGAAGGCTTCGCTTTTTTTTGGGGGATTCAGTTCACTCGCCGATTACACGAATTATCACGGATTGAATAGCTGTTCAATCCGTGATAATTCGTGTAATCGGCGGATGAAACCTCGTCGAAACATTTGAGATATTTAGGCGTTTAAAAGCCAATTCATAACAATTAAAAAAACGTCAAATTATGACTAAGAACGCAGACCCAAATCAGGTCAACATTGAATTACCAGAAGATATTGCGGAAGGCATTTACTCCAATTTAGCGATTATCTCGCACTCAAACAGCGAATTCGTCGTGGATTTTGTCCGCATGATGCCCAATATGCCGCAGGCAAAAGTTAAAAGCCGCATCATCCTTACGCCCGAACACGCGAAGCGTTTACTCGCTGCATTAGCCGATAATGTCCGTAAATATGAGCAGCAATTTGGCGTCGTTCAAGAAAACGATGTCCCGCCGTTTCCAATGAATTTCAACACGCCAACAGCTATGGCTTGATTAAATGGTAAACCGTAAACGAAAAATGCCGCTACTGAATTAGATTCAGTCGCGGCATTTTTCATTTACCGTTTACCATTTTTCATTTTTCATTTACCATTTATTCCGTGTTTTGCGGAAAAAAGTCCTTCAAATGCACTTCAAATGTTAAAGTTTGGGTTTTTCGACATTATTTATTCTTCTAACTGTACGAATGTCGTTATAAAGTTATTATTTTTGTCAGACATTCGTCAATTAATTCGGCGAGCGGCAAACATACACCTAACGTATTAATCTAAATTTTCTTTTAACTTTCAAATTAGTGAAACAGATGAAAAAAACAGTATTCATCGCGCTTGGATTCGCTGCGGCTGCAGGAATCGCCATTAGTTGTCAAACCGACAACAGCAACCTCACTTACGAAGCGGACAACCTTAAATTGCCCGCGGCGACACTTAACTACCAATTGCCGTCAAAAAGCGAAGCAAACGGCGTTGCTTTCAACGAAAGCCCGACAAATCCGATTACGAACGACGCGGCAACGCTCGGACGCGTCTTGTTTTACGACAAAAAGCTGTCGTTGAACAATCAAGTCGCTTGCGCTTCGTGCCACCATCAAGCCAACGCTTTTGCCGACAATGTGGCTTTGAGTACGGGTTTCAATGGTCAAAAAACCACGCGCAACGCGTCCACAATTACCAATGCCAACTTGGAAAAAGGACTTTTCTGGGATATGCGCTCACCGAATCTCGAAGATTTGGCAACCCGCCCCGTCCGCAACCACATCGAAATGGGCATTGAAGACATGGACAAATTGTCCGTGAAATTGGCTAAAATCGCTTATTACACGCCGCTTTTTGAAAAAGCGTACGGCTCTAAAGACATCAACGGCGAGCGAATTGCCAAATCTATCGCGCAGTTTTTAAGCTCAATGGTCACTTACAATTCCAAATTTGACCAAGGCAAGAAGTCTAAATTTGCCAATTTCACGAGCGAAGAAAGAATCGGCATGGACTTGTTCATGACCAAGTTGCATTGCAACAACTGTCACGGCGGCGACAACCTCAACACGTCAATCGACGGCGAACACACCGCAAACATCGGTCTCGACGCCACTTACGCCGACAACGGCATCGGTCAAGCGACAGGCAGCCGCCTCAAAAACGGTTTTTTCAAAGTGCCTTCTTTGCGCAACATCGCCTTGACGGCGCCTTATATGCACGACGGTCGTTTTGCAACGCTCGACAGAGTCATCAGTCACTACGATGGCGGCATAGCTAACCATGAAAATTTATTTCCCACACTCAGAACCTTTACTTGGCCAGGCGGACCAAACGGCGGCGGCGGTGCCTCAAGCGGTGGTTCCACAGGTTGGGGCGGCGGCGGCTCGACAACGCCAACCACTTTTAACGCCGTCAACACCTTAGGTCTGCAAGCAAAAGACAAAACAGCCTTAGTGGCTTTTTTGAAAACATTGACGGATGAGAATTTGGTAAAAGACGTGCGTTTTAGCGATCCGTTTGCCAAGTAATTAACGTGGAATCGTTAAAGAATAAAAGCCGCGCCGAGTCAATCGGTGCGGCTTTTTGATTTTAATGACCCATTCTTACAAATATGGAATGCGTCCAAATCAATTTTTTAGAATAAAATAGCCCCCTCAGTATAAACGCCATTTTTGACTCAAAATAAGGTTGAAAAGGGCGTTTATACTGAGGGGCCCTCTTGTTGGTGTTGAAGTAGGATTTTTAGAATTATACGGATGTAATAGGGTTTTAGACGCTGCACGGCGGCGCGTGGTGTCTAAAATCCTACCAAATCTGTGTAATTCCTAAAATTTTACCTAAAAAAAACGGTTGACCGTTCGGTGTAGGCATCCACCTTACCCCTACTAAGACAACCGTTTATAACCGTTTAGAAAACGGCATTTTCGCCCGTTATTCATTTTTTGGTAAAAACCGCGCTAATTCTTTTCTCACTTCTGCTACTAATTGTTCTTCAGTTGGCAGATGAAGTTGGTATTTAGACGCAAAGATTTGTTGATTTTCAAGGGGCAAAGAATACCGAACTACGGCATCGTTTTTATCGGCACAGAGCAAAATGCCGATTGTCGGGTTTTCAAAA
>JAYUKJ010000670.1:0-10411 GCA_043764555.1 Saprospiraceae bacterium | reverse complement strand
AGCGTCGGTTCGGGTGTTTTATCGAGTTTGATGCGCTTCAAATAGTCGGCAAGGATAAAGTTTTCTGCCTTGATAATTTCTTTCATCGAAGGTGTTTTAAGTCAAAAAAAGGCGTTTATACTGAGGGGTCTTGTTTTTGATAAATTCTAATTTTGTAATTACTTACCCGCGACTCATTTAAGCTACGGATTTGCGGATTTACGGATTTACGGATTTAAACGTAATCGTGATAATCCGTAAATCCGTTAAATCCGTAGCTTAACAATCGTGTAGCTAAGTAGTTACCTAATTTTATAAGCAATTCAGAAATTTTATAACTAAAAAACACCCCAATAAAAAAGGAAAAACAAAGACAAATACACTCAAAGCCAACCACAAATAAGGATTTTTATCACTTTCAGAAAAACCACTAAGCCGTGATTTTAACTTGGATAAAGACAATTCAGAAATTTCTTCTTTTGTCAATCCACTCGTAAAAGCATTACGCATGACCAATCCCGTTTTGAACGATTTAAAGACATTTACTGTATAAAACACTGCGCCTAATCCTGTTGCCCAAAGTGTCATTAGCCATAATATGTAATGATTTCCCCATCCGCCGCTTGCGATTTCCCACGCGGAAACGGCACTTTCACCCTTCCAAGTCGTATTGTTTTCTGTGATTAAATGTCCAATATCATGAAAATAAACGTTTTTTCTTCTACTCTCTGAATTTGGAATAGGAAGTTGAATAAAACCAAATTTCAACCACGCAATTTTTTTACTCACACCACCATCATCGCCAAAATCATTTTGGTCGTAGAAATTTGAAATAGCTTTTTCAACTGTGCAGCCAGTATCTATTTTTTCCATTTAATGAGCAGTTAATTTAGTGAGAAAATATTAAAAACGGCATTTATACTGAGGGGGTCTCCTTGAATTAAAAATTAAAAATTACCACAATGCGCAAGTGCTTGATTACACGCATTTTAATTCTTAATTTTTAATTTTTAATTCAAATCATCCATTTCCATCGACTTCAAATAATTGTTCAATTGCTCCATCGGTTTAGCGACGGCGACGCGACCCGAACGGACAAATTCATAAATCCCATATTGCCGCAATTCGTCCAACAAAGCCGTGGTTTCTTCTTCCAAACCCGATTTTTCAATCACAACGAACTCTTTTTCGACCGTCAAAATCCTTGCGTGGTGCTTCCGCATCAACAAAATCATCTTGCCCGGGTCTTGATATGCCGCAATCGGCACTTTGTAGAGCGCGATTTCTTGGTTGATGATGTCTTCGTCTTCATAATAAAACGATTTCAACACATCCACCTGTTTGTCGAGTTGTTGAACGAGTTTTTTGACCTCAATTTCCGACACGTTCACGACAATCGTAAAGCGAAAAACGCCATCAATCGAAGATTGTGAAGTCGTCAATGACTCAATATTAATGTGGCGGCGCGTGAAAACCATCACCACGCGCATCAAAAGTCCTGCTCTATTTTCGGTAAAAACCGAGAGCGTATATTGCTTTATGTCGTTCATTATCAATGAATTATGAATGATTTTTGCAACATTTTTTTCTAACACATAGGCACATAAGACACATAGGTTTTTATTTCTTTTTTTTAAAAATTTCAATCTAAAACTATGTGTCCTATGTGCCTATGTGTTAAAAAAATAGGTGTTGCGAATAATTTTTATTCCAAAATAATATCCGTCACCGCGCCGCCCGCAGGCACCATCGGGAAGACATTTTCCTCTTTTTCGACCATCACGTGGAGCAAATACGGCACATCAGCCGCCAACATTTCGGCGACTGCCCCAATCAATTCCGATGATTTTGTGATGCGTTTCGCTTTAAAACCAAAACCTTCGGCAATCATGCAGAAATTCGGGTTTTTCAATTCTACCGACGAATAGCGTTTGTCAAAAAACAATTGTTGCCATTGACGCACCATGCCAAGGTATTCGTTGTCCAAAATCACGATTTTTGCCGCCACGTCCCACTGCGTAAACATACCGAGTTCTTGCAATGTCATCTGAAAACCACCGTCGCCGATGAACGCCACAACCTGTTTTTCGGGAAACGCCAACTTCGTTCCGAACGCAGCAGGCAAGGCAAAACCCATCGTTCCCGCACCGCCCGAATTGACCCATTGATTGATGTGTTGCCACTCGTAATACCGCGCCGTGTACATTTGATGCTGCCCAACGTCGGCAACAACCAAGGCTTCACCCTTCGTCTGTTTCGATACTTCACGGACAACTTGCCCCATTTTCATCTCTTCGCCCGCAAAATCGCCCCCCCCCCTATCAGACGTGTTTAACGCCTTTTTTATCACTTTTTCGTACTCAATCGCGTCGCATTTGCGGAATTCTTCGACCCAAGCCTTGTGTTTTCGGTGTTTGACCAACGGCATTAAGGCTTCCAAAGCCATTTTGACGTCGCAATTTATTTCCACTTCGGTCTTAACAATTTTCCCAATTTCGGCACGGTCAATCTCGATGTGAATGATTTTGGCTTGCTTCGCAAAACGCGAGACATCGCCCGTCACGCGGTCGTCGAAACGCATCCCAATCGCAATCAACACATCACATTCGTTGTTTTTAATATTGGCACCATACGCCCCGTGCATCCCCAACATTCCCGCGTTTAAAGGATGCTGAACGGGCAAATTGCCCAAACCATGTAAAGTATGTCCGACGGGAATCCCCGTTTTTTCCACAAATTCACGGAAAATAGCTTGTGCATCGGCAATTTGAACGCCGTGACCTGCCAAAATATACGGCTTTTTCGCGCCGTTAATCAAATCCGCCGCCGCTTTAATTGCTTCCGCTTTTGGCTTCGGATTCGGATGATAGCTCCGAACGACAGGATTTTTCTTGTATTCAAAATCAAATTTTTGAAGCTGTGCACTTCGGCAAACGTCAATCAAAACGGGTCCGGGGCGTCCCGAATTTGCAACATAAAACGCCTTCGCAAACGCCGCAGGAATGTCCTCCGCATCGGTCACTTGAAAACTCCATTTCGTAACGGGAAACGTGCAACCCAAAATATCCACCTCTTGAAAAGCGTCCGTTCCGAGCAAATTTGCGCGTACTTGACCTGTTATGCAGACCAAAGGTGTCGAATCGAGCATGGCATCGCCCAATCCTGTAATCAAATTTGTTGCGCCCGGACCCGACGTTGCAATCGCCACACCCGTCCGCCGCGTCACCCTTGAATAGCCTTCCGCCGCGTGAATACCGCCTTGCTCATGACGTGGCAAAATGTGCCGAATTCGGTCAGAATAGCCGTACAAAGCGTCGTAAAACGGCATAATCGCGCCGCCCGGGTAGCCAAAAATGGTGTCCACATTTTCCGCCAAAAGGCACATACAAATCGCTTCCGCCCCCGTTACATTGACGGTGGTTTTTGCAATTTCGGCAGCCGCCGCCGTTGATTTATCCGAATGATAGGCTTTCTTATTCATGCTAAAGATGTTTGAAAAAAATAATTTGGTCGAATCCACTTAGAGCGCATTGATAATTAATTGGTCGTCAGTTGGAAAACTTGACGCTCAAAAGTAGAACAGACGGTCGGGTTCATCAAAACTTTAAACACCGACCTTACGACGGTCAATGCTTTTCGATTTTTCGTAAAGCATTGATTATCAATGAGATGGTATAGGATTAAATCAAAAATCCAATGGTTAAAATGCTCAATTTGGGTGAGAAAATTGGGCGCCTAAAGTGGTTTTTGAGGTTCAAAACGGGCTTTATACTGAGGGGTCCTTAAAATTTAGAAAGGCGAACTGTACATAAATTTAAGGGGAAATCAATTGGGGTCAATGAGTATCAACTTTATGAACTACTCACAAGGACCCCTCAGTATATTAACGTTTTTTTGCCTAAATTTGAGTTAAAACAACATTTTTACGGCGCACTAAAGTATCTTTGCGACCGCGTTAGCCATTTATACGTTCGATTTTTTTCAAAACATAAATAGCTGATTCTCAATAAATTATTCACACTTAAAATTCTTTAGAAATGCAGAAAATTTGTTATTCACTTTTATTCATTGCCGCCATCCTCCCTTTTTCATGTAAGAAAAAAGAAGAAACCAAACCTGCACCCACGGTAGATTTTGCCTACAATCCCGCGAATCCAATTGCGCCTTCACTGGTAAATTTCACAAATTTATCGACAAATGCCACTTCTTACTTTTGGGATTTTGGCAACGGTGTAACGTCAGAATTACCAAATCCCTCCGTGAACTACACAACGGGCGGCACATTTACGGTCATTCTTACCGCAAAAGGCGAAGGTGGAACAAATGGCACGACGAAAACAATTACCGTATCAAGCGGACCACCGCAGGCGGATTTTACATCTAATGCCTCGGGCGCACGCGCGCCCGTTTTGGTAACTTTCACAAATACGTCCGTGAATGGGGCAACTTATTTTTGGGATTTTGGCAACGGACAAACGTCAACGCTCCAAAATCCAACAATGTATTACACAAATCCGGGTACTTTTCCCGTTGCTTTGACGGTAACGAATACGAGTGGTCAGACAAGTAGAATAACAAAATCGGTCACAATCCTTTTGCCAGCAACGCAAGCAAGCATTGCGAGCATCACGATTGTGAAATTTCCCGCAAAAAGACCGAATGGCAGCGATTGGGACCCCGTATCGGAGGGAACGCACCCCGATGTATATTTCGGATTGGATTACGTTGGCACTTTGACGCCGATAGGTGCTAAATATACGACTTATCGCATCGAAAACTTGCAAGGTTCGAGCCTCCCGATTTCGTTTATACCCGTGGGCGGTGGCGTTTTTCTTACAAGAACCAGTGCAAATTTGTACACGGCTTTTGATGTCAATTTATTTGACTATGAGGCAAGCGGACCCGACGAAGTTATGGGCGGACTCACGTTTACAATCGGCAGTTTTAAAACTTCTACAAACCCTTATCCAACGAATGTGGAAATGACAAATGGTCTTTACACGATAAGATTAGGACTTATTTGGCAATAGATTTATTCTTTTGAGGGTTACGTTGAAATAAATTTTTAACGTAAAGTTGCCGCTTTTTGCTTGAAAAATGAGCAAAAAGCGGCTTTTTTATGCTTTATACTGAGGGGTCCTATTTTTAATAAAATGCACATTAAAAAAAACGTTTTCGAGGTTTAAACCTCGAAAACGTTCACTTTAAACAGACGGAAAATCGCGCTTAAAAATCAACTGCATAGCCACCGCCGACTCAAAACGGTCTTCGGAATTTTTCGCCAAGGCTTTTTTCAAAAAGTCCACAAACTGGACGGACAAACCCGTTTTTGACCAATTTGGCGCGTCATTTTGGATGGAATGTGCCAATTTCTTCCACGTTTCTCCTTTGAAAGGGTAATCGCCGAAGCATAAATAATAAGCCAAAACGCCGATTTGAAAGACTTCCGCGCGAAAATCAGGCGGCTTTGTCGTTACTTCAAACGCGGAATCGTCAATCCGCTCGGGCGGAATAAATTCTCTGATACCGCCTCTCACGATGCCTTTTTGTTTCCTTTGCCCGTGTTGCAACGCAAGGTCAAAATCAATCACTCTTACGACGTTATTTTCATCAATTAACACATTTTTGTAATGCCAATCGCCGTGCAACACCCCTCGATTGTGCATAAAAGCGGCGGCGGCTAAAATTTGCTTGACAATGCCCAATTGTTCAGCCAAACTAAAAGACGTTTTTTGCTTATTTAAACTTTTCAACGTGTTGCCTTCAAAGAATTCAATGACCGCATAGTCGTTTTTTTTGTCAAATAAAACAAGCGGACAAATGTTCGGACACCCCCTCAGTATCTCGAGAATTTTAAACTCTTGCGCGAAGGTTTGACGGGTTTTTGCGCGGTATTTTTCGGGAAAATTGGGTTCAAAAAGCAACCGTTTGAGCAAAAATTTACGCCCTTCGTCGTCCGTTGCGACGTAAATATCAATCGGCGGCGTGCAAGTTAAGCGTTTTTGCAGCGTGTAATTGCCCAAACGCCCGCCTTCACCGTTCGGCATTTCTGGTTTTGAAGGAAAAGCGGCGTCTTCACTCGGTTCAATAATGCCTCTGTCGAACATTGATTTAAAAAACGGATTTAGGACAGTTTTGATGTCTTTTGCGGATTCATTGCTCTCTTTTTGGAACAAAAGCACGACTTCATTCAGCGTGGTCGGCTGTTGAAAAGCCTTCAAAAAAGTCGTGATAACGGGGTTGAGCAACAGGACTGCCCCACTCTCTTTGTTCACTAAAGCGGTGCTGCTGTAGCCGCGTTCTGCCAAGTAAACCGCGTCTTCGATAAGTTCATATTCTGGGGATAATTGGTGGATTGTTTTTCTCATTTTTAGTGCATTAAAACCCTAACGGTACTTACAAAATTTAGTTATTTTTGTTGATAACCAATAAGATTGGCAGCAAAACGACGATGCGTGCCTTGCTGCCAATGTTTTAAAATCGTTTTTTCTTAGAAAAAAATTAACGACCAAGACAAAACGATGGTTTGATTAACGGCAGCAGCAACCATTGCTCCAACCGCCGTGACCGTGGCCATTGCGGCGTTTTTTGCTGCTTTTACCCGAGCTTTTGTTGCTGCCTTTCGATTTTCCTTTGCCACCTCTTACGAAGAAAGCCGCCTCAGGCGCAAGGATGTCCATTTTTGTTTCGGCAAGTTCTGCCCGAAGTTGTGATAAGTTAGTCATAACAAATTACTGATTTTAGTTAAAAAAAATTGTTAAATAATCCTCTTATTTTTGTTGCCTATCTCCGTTTGTGATGATACAAAAGTAGGCGCGCTGTCAATAGAAAAATTGGGAATGTATCTGAATTGGGGCATTTTTGAGGACGAGTTTTTGCATAATTGTATCTTTAAGGCTTTATTTCACGTAGATTCAGGGCGTAAATAGCTAAAATTGGGTCGAAAACCTTGGATATACTGAGGAGTCCCTTTTTCTGATTTTTTTTTATTTCACAAGGAATGTAAAAAATAATCCGCGCTAATGCCGATGAAGAACGGAACAAGTCCTGCGCAGTCCGTGGACAGCTTGAGCGGCTACCAGAAAATTTTTGAGATACAAAAAAGCGGGATTTCAGATACAAAATGACGTTAAAACAAAATAGCCGCTCTACATTGCGGCATAAAAAATACTTGTGAAAACAGATGCAGAATTTAAAAATACTCATCGTCGAAGACGAACAACTTATTGCCCACGACATTCAAGGTTTGCTCACCGATTGGGGCTACGAAGTCGTCGGTTGTGCCAATCGAGCGGGGCAAGCCATCGAGTATTTTGAAAAATACAAACCCGATATGGTGTTGCTTGACATTCATTTGGGCGAAGCAACGGATGGCGTTGACTTGGCAAGACAATTTAATACGATACGTAAAGTCCCCCTCGTTTTTTTGACCGCCCAAGCGGATTTCCAAACCGTCGAACGAGCCAAGACCGTTGAGCCTGCGGCGTATCTGTTGAAGCCTTTTGACGAGCGCCATTTGCACATCAGTTTGGAGTTGGCGATGAGCAATTTTTCGCAAAAAGGGACCCCTCAGTATGAAGACCAAAAAACGCCCGTCTTTGCGCACGAAGTGAAACTGGGCGCCGATGTGATTCTGAAACAAGGCGATGCCATTTTTATCAAACAGAATTATCGATTTACGAAATTTAAGATTGAAGATTTAGTATATATCGAAGCCGACCACAACCACACGTATTTGGTGATGAAACAGCAAAAATACATTATTAGAATGCCTTTAGCCTTGGTTATTGAGCGTTTAGCGGATGCTTCTTTGGTGCGGGTGCATCGGTCGTATGCCATCAATCGGCGGTTTGTGGAAGAATTTGATGATACGCAAATTATGGTAAATAACAAAACAATACCGTTAACTGCGGCGTATCGAGAAGATTTTTTGAAGACTTTCAATGTCTTATAGATTAAAAACAGCAAGCGAAAAATGCACTAAATAGTGTATTTCGTAAGGGTTTTTTCTTTTGTACATTTGCATTTTAAATATTTATTTTATTTCATTTTAAAATTCAAAAATTATGAAACTTACTCAAGATTTAGTAGAATTGAAACAAATTCACCCGTTATCCACCGCCCAACAAAGCCAAATTAAAGGCGGCACTTGTGAAGAAAAACGGGCAAAAGTTAAGAATGTCAAAAAAGTTAATCATTAAGCAAGACACTAAAATCCCCCCATTTTTCGCATTGAAAACATTTATTTTACGTCAAAAATTTACAAACATTATGAGCAAAACGACTTCAAAATCGGCAACGACAACGCCAATCACAACGCCAATTGTGCGGCTCTCAACGACCGAACAATCAACCCTAAAAGGTGGTATAATGGCGTACACGTGCGAAGAAAAACGTCCAAAAATTAGGCACTAATGGTGAGCAAAACAGGGTTTGTTTTCTTGTTTAGCATTTTTTCTTGTGCAATCTTACACGCTCAATCCCCCATTGCTATTCGAGAAAACCTCGACAAAGCGCAAGATTTATCGTTTTCAAATTTGGATTCTGCCTTGTTTTATGCGCAGTCCGCTTTGGCGGCAGCGCAACAATTAGACAGTAATGGTTTGATTTTCAACGCCTTACGTACTGAGGGGTCCATTTATGAAGACAATAATCACTTGCAAGACGCCAAACGGGCGTATGCGGCTGCCCTTGATTTGGCAGAAAAAAAATTGCCCAAGCAACGGCAATTTGAAATCTTCACGGATTGGGCAATTATCCATAAAAAATTAGGGCAATATGACGTTGCCGAAAAATACCACCGCCGCACGATTGCGGAAGCGGAGGCACTCGGCAATTGGGAAATGGTCGAAATGGGCTATCACGGCTTGGGAACGATGTATTCGATGATGGGCGATTTTGATAAATGCATCACGGTCTATCTAAAATCCATTGAAGCCGCCGAAAAATGGGGCAATACTGAGGGCGTCGTTTTGACGAATCAAAACATTAGCAATATTTACTATAAAGTAAAAAATTACGAAATGGCGCGCCAAAACATCGCCAAAACCTACAAAATGGCGGTAGAATTGGGCGATTCCTTGCGGTTAAGTTCCGTTTTGAGGGTTTATGCCAACATTGAATCTGCTTCGGGCAATGACGTTGAAGCCTTAGAAAAACTGAATATTGCCCGCTTAATTTTGGAAAAAATGGGCGACAAATCGCGCATTGCCGAAACCTATTCCGCGATTGCTTACATCTATCAACAGCAAAAAGAATACAGCAAAGCGGCTTATTTTCTGATTAAATGTGAAGACTTATCGCAATATTTGACCACCCACGCCCAAGCTGATTTTTTGCACCGAAAGGGCAATTTGATGCTCACGAAAGGACGCTTGGATTCGGCTTTGGTGTGTTTCAATCAGAGCCTCGCCATCACCGATTCGCTGGGTTTCAAAGAAGTTGCCCGCGACAATCACTTGGCTTTAGCGCGCATTTTTGAACAAAAAGACGACTATCAAGGAGCATTTTTTCATATTTTACGCGCAAATCGGTTAAGCGATACGCTTTTTGAGGAAGGTCGGCAGAAATTGATGACGGAAACAAAATTCAAATTCGACAGCGAAAAACGCACGCTTGAATTGGCAAATCAAACCGAAAAACTGCAACAATCGCAACGGATTTGGCAGGTTTTGGCGACGGCTTTATTGGTCACTTTAGGCTTGCTTTTTTTCACTTGGCGACAGATGAAAGCCAAACAAAATGCCCAAAAACGCGCCGAATTGCTGATGCAAGAACTCCATCACCGCGTCAAAAACAATCTGCAAACCGTCACAAGCATCATGCGGCTTCAAGCACGCGGCATCACCGACCCGTCCGTAGCCTTGGTGATTGCGGAAAGTCGGTCGCGTTTAGAAACAATGTCGATGATTCACCAGCAGTTGTACCGAGAAGAACAGGTTCAAAGCGTCAATTTCAAGCATTTTATTGGCGACCTTGTCGAAAAATTGCAGTTCACTTACAACCTCGGTGACAAGCCGTTGAAAGTCGAAATCGACATCACGGAGCCGCAACTCGACGTGGACAAAGCGCTGCCTTTGGCCTTGATTTTCAATGAGTTATTGACAAATTCGTTCAAATATGCCTATTCGGAAGTGGCCGAACCAAGGCTTATCGTCAAACTCAACAAGCACCGTTTTCATTACGCCGACAACGGTTTAGGTTCGGCAGCGCAGGTCGAATGCGTGAATAATCGGTCATTTGGCTTGCAATTGATTCATTCGTTGTCGCATCAATTGCGCGGCAAATGCCATTTTTACAACGACAATGGTTTGGCTTTTGAATTGAATTTTGACAAATAAGGACCCCTCAGTATAAACGCCAAAAAGCCTTAAAACACGTCGTTTTTAAGGCTTTTTGGCGTTTATACTGAGGGGTCCTTATTTGTCAAAAT
>JAYUKJ010000669.1:0-3032 GCA_043764555.1 Saprospiraceae bacterium | reverse complement strand
CTGATTTTATTACAAATGTATGGAATTTGAGTTTTATAAAAAATTCATTTTCAACATAATACAAGTTAATTAAAATTACTGTTCAGTAATTTGAGGTTACTTTTTAATAACAAGGTATCTGTATGTATATTTTTACTACCAACAAGCATTTTTTTAGTAATTTCTTGAAGTGACGAAACCCTTTCTTTATAAAAGCAAAGCAAAAGTTTACCAATTATCTGAGGCATATCACTGTCAACCATTTTTAAATTAAAATCCATTATCTCTCTATCTGCTCCAATAAACTGAAATTCGCCACCTAATTCTTCAATTTTCTTAATTCTGTCCTTTAATTTTGTTCGTGTCGAAATAGCATTTATTTCCTCTAAATGAGAGTTATTTATGCCTGTGATTTTAAATACAAAGTTTGTATTGAACGAGGCATTTAATAAAGTCGGTTTACTACCTAAATAAGATTTAATGCCAAAACCTTCATTCTCTTTAACAAACATTTCATTTTCAATATCCAATAAAATGTCCGCTTTTTGATTGCTATTCCCACCTTTTATCGTATCAAACCCCAAATTATCTTGGATTATACTAAATTCTGGCACTTCAAATGTTTGCAAATTATTTCTAATCTTAGATACAAGTAAATTGATAATTGTAGAGGTTATGATTTCCGAAATATTTACAGTCTTTTCAGCCTTGTCCATTTTATTTTTTAATCTAACTGTTGCGAGACTCGAAAGTAAGAATTCGATGTCTAAATTGTGAGTTGTTACCTTATTTATCTTGAAATAAGTATTTTTAGCGTTCAGTGTCTCATCAGATAGATACAGTTTTTGTTCTAATAGGAGTTTTATGAAGACCAATAATTCAGTCCATTCTCCCTTGTTTTTAGTCGTTTTTAATGCCATTGTTCTTTTACTGAGATTTTTAAATGTTCTAATAAGTTTTTTGCTGTTGCTTGAATTGCAGGAACTGCAACAGAATTGCCAAATTGTTTGTAAGCATGAACGTCTGCTAACTCAATTTTGAAATTGTCGGGATAGCCTTGCAATCTTGCCCATTCTCTTGGCGTCATTTTTCTAATATACTCCCGATTGACTTCACCTTTTATTTTGGTAGTTGGTGTGAAATCAATAATTCGGTCATCGTAAACCAAATTGCGTTCCTTACCCATGCCTCCTACAACAATTGCATTTGCGATACCATCGTTAGGAATAACGGCATAGCCAAATCCATTGCCTTTACTTTCGTGTCTTGCTCGATGTCTTTTCAGCGTTTCAAGGTAAACTTGAGATAAATAATATTTTGTATTAACAATATTTGGTTCTCTAATATCTTCAAAAACTACTTTCTTTCCCGTAGGTTCAGGATATTTAAAACTATTTATGTCTAAGTCTTTACGAAATCCGATAATAAATATTCTTTCCCTATTCTGTGGAACACCAAAGTTTTTTGCATTAATAATTTGTGGTTCTGGAACAAAATAGTTTAGTTCTTCACGCAAAACGTTTAAAATTGTAGCTAAAGTCTTTCCTTTATCATGCCCTCTTAATCCTTTTACATTTTCTAAAAAAAATGCTTTAGGTTGTTTTTCTTTTATTATTCGAGCTACATCAAAAAACAAAGTACCCCTTGTATCATTAAAACCACCACGCCTTCCCGCAATTGAAAATGCTTGGCATGGGAAACCTGCACACAAAACATCATGTTTAGGTACATTTTTTTCATCAACTTTGGTAATATCTCCGTGTGGTAGTTCTCCAAAATTAGTTTGATAGGAACTTTGAGCATGCAAATCTATTTCAGAAGTGAATACACACTCACCGCCTAAATTCTGCATCGCAATTCTAAAGCCTCCGATACCCGCGAACAAATCAATAAATTTGAATTGCGGATTATTAGGTTTAGGAAATGGGATTTTGTCAAAAAACAGTTTTTGCTGAACGACGATTAAAGGTTCTGCAACTGTACTCAATTCGTGATTATCAATGATGTATGCCATAATAAATGATTTTATAAAAATGTAAAAGTACAATTTTTTTATAAATCAACAATTCGTTTTGTTTTTTTATTTTTTATCCGCTTGCTCCCTGCCTTCCAAACTCTTTTTAAATCAACGCCGCCGCTACGGTGTCTGTTTGGCGTCTTTTGTTTTAGAAAAAAAGGACTTCTCAGTATAAAAGCCATTTTTGACTCTTTTGATGTCAAAAACGGCTTTTATACTGAGGGGTCCTCCCCAAAAAAACAAAAGGACTTTCCGAACAAGTCGGAAAGCCTTTTGCATCGCAATTAACTCTGACAGTAAATTATCTTTATTTCACAATTTGTAGTTTGCGCACGACTTCTTTTTTGCCTTGCGCTTGAACGCGCATCATGTAAGAACCCGTTGCGACGTCGCGGAATTCGAGGCGGAAAGTTGCGGTTGACGCTTTTTCGATTTGAGCTGTTTGTATGAGCTTGCCAAATTGATTGTACAGCGTGATGGTTACTGCTGAACCGTCGTACTTTTTCAAATCCACGTCCACGTAGTCATGCGCTGGGTTCGGGAACAAACGCAGACCGTCGTTTTTGGAGAAATTGACCGTTTGAATGTCCGATAACTTAATCGTACCCGCGTTTTCAACCGTTTTGATGCGGTAAGCGTTATCGCCTTCCAACGGATTGACGTCCGTGAAATTGAACGATTCTGCTTCTGCTTTACCCGTTGCGGCGTTGATGGTTCCGATTTTTTCAAAGTTTCCAGCCTTGTCGGCGCGCTCCACTTCGTAGTAATCGTTTTTCTGACCACCGTTGCTAATCCATTGCAATTTCGCTTGATTGATGTCCGCTTTTGCGGCGAAAGTGAAAACATTGCTCGATTGTGCCGCAACGATGTTGTTGAAACAAGGACGCGCGAGGTTTTGCGACGGAATGATTTGCCAAGTTGCATTGGTTGGTGTTTTCCAGAAAATATTCCAGCCATCACCGCCGCCTGCTTCTACTTGACGCATCTCAAAATAGTACAATTGACCCGCTTGTAAAGTAACGCTTGCCGATGTTTG
>JAYUKJ010000668.1:0-10429 GCA_043764555.1 Saprospiraceae bacterium | reverse complement strand
AATGCGGCTTTTTTAAATTGTTTTTAATACTTATTTTTAATCAAAATTACACGTTTTTCTAATCAATTAATTCAATCATTTTATTCATTTTTTATTACAAAAAAACGCCTGAAAAATAATTCGTGTAATTTGTAAAATTCGCTAAAATTCGTGTTCAAATTCGTTAGCATTTTGTAGTCGTACAGCTTGTAAAATTTGCCTTGAAAACGCCTAATTCAAATGAACCGACCAATCGGTTGTGTCGCGTATTTGAACGTCAATATTTTCTTTCAAAGTCGTGGCCAACGACAAGCCGACGTAATCGGGTTGAATCGGAAAAGACTTGTGTTTTCTATCGACCAAAACGGCGACTTCCACCTTTTTTGGCAACACATCCAACAATGGGCGAAGGGCGTAAAAAATGGTTCGACCTGTGTTTGCCACGTCGTCAATCAAAATAACGACCTTATTATTGACAGATTCGAGCGGTAAATCGACAAAAAGGGCGCCTTCAAGCGGTTTTGCGGGATTAATTCGCAATTGCGTCAACTGCACATTGACGCTCGCTCTGCTTTCAAATTCTTTGGCCAAAAGCGTCGCCATTTCCAATCCATTGCGGTTGATGCCGACCAAGATAATGTCTTTTTCGCCAAAGTTGCGCTCCAATATCTCCACCGTCAAGCGTTGTATTTTACGGTGAATTTGTTCTTTATCCAATATTTTCATGGTAAATAGACTTTATTTTTTAACGGATTTTACCCTAATTTTCTACAATTATTAGTCCCCAAGGACCCCTCAGTATAAAACGGTTTTTCGGCTCGAAATGGCTCCAATAAGCGAAATAATGCGCAAGATTAATTGTTTTGCGGAATAATTAAGGATTAATCAGCAATTTCATTTTAGATTCTTTCGGCGGCGTAGCTGCCTCATTTTGGTAATATTTCCTTTATAAAAGCATTTTTCTCAAGTTTGCACGGGTTAGCCCCTACAAATTATTGAGACACGCTGCACTCGTGAGTAAAATCAGTGAATAACTAAAAATGTCCGCATCACGTATAGTGATACAGACATTTTCAATTTTTAATTTTCAACTATCGAACCTCCTTAATAAACAAGTACCGTTTTTTATCAATAATTGAAAAATAAATCATATAAACCATTGATACTAAGGCCGCTGCGAGCAATTCATATTTGATTTCGTAGCGAAACCAACCGAGTGCAGCGAGCAAAACAAAGGTCATGATGACCATGAAATTTGATTGATACGTGCCTACGCGCAATTGCGTTGCGTCTTTGTCCGACAAATTTATGGGCAATGGGTCGGTGCGATAAATGGTGTAACGCGCTTCGATAGCGACGTTTTCAAACGGCACAACAATCTGTTGACGTCCGCCATTGGGAATCGTGGCAATCGGTCTGCCGTTTATCAAAACGTCAATAGCACGACCGATGTGAAAAAATTGGAATGGAAATTCTACGGTGATTACTTTCGTCATAATTGATTATTAATTTTGAATGACATAACGAGAGACGCGGTGTTTTAGCGTCCTGAGCTACAAGTTTTTTTTAAATGATTGGATATTTTCGGCACAAAGAAACGACTTTTTTGAAATAATAAAAACGTGATTTTATTTTAAACAAGGCTTTTTTTCCAAATCTTATATACATTTGCGCTAAATTTTAAAACAAAAATAAAAACATTTTTCCGTAAACTCGTTTTAAATCACTGATATTCAAACGTTTAAGGGTCTTTTCAAGGCATCTTACGGATTACAACAAAAGACTTTTTAAAACAAAAAATTTTACTAAATTTTTCTATAGAACGCATGGCAAAGAATCTGCTCATAGTCGAATCGCCCGCAAAGGCTAAGACAATTGAAAAAATATTAGGACCCGATTTCAAGGTCGTTAGCAGCATGGGACACATCCGCGACCTCGAAAAAGGCGGCGTCGGCGTGGACGTGAAAAACAATTTTAAACCAAATTACGCGGTTACACCCGATAAAATAAAATTAGTCAATCAATTAAAAATTGACGCGAGGAACTCGGGAGAAGTCTGGCTCGCGACGGACGAAGACCGCGAAGGCGAGGCTATTTCTTGGCACTTATGCAAGGTGTTGGGACTCGACGAGCGGATTACCAAACGTATTGTTTTCCGTGAAATTACGAAGCCTGCGATTCTCAAAGCCGTGCAGAATCCGCGTAATGTTGACCTCAATTTGGTCGATGCGCAGCAAGCACGCCGCGTTTTAGACCGTTTGGTGGGTTTTGAATTGTCGGAATTGTTGTGGCGAAAAGTGAAAGGTGGCTTGTCGGCGGGTCGTGTTCAATCGGTTGCTGTGAAATTGGTGGTTGAAAGAGAGCGTGAAATCCAGAAGCACACTGCCAAGCCTTATTTCAAAATTGACGCCGAATTTGAAGTTAAAAACGCGCAAGACCGCATGGTAAAACTCAAAGCGGAGTCGCCTGAGCGCTTCGATACTGAGGGGGGCGCGCGTACGTTTTTGGAAAAATGTAAAAGTGCCAATTATCAGATTCGCAAAATTGACGTAAAACCAACGAAACGCAAACCGACGGCGCCGTTTACAACGTCAACTTTGCAGCAAGAGGCAAGCCGTAAATTGGGTTTCTCGGTGAATCGCACGATGTCAAACGCGCAACGGTTGTACGAAGCAGGACACATTAGTTATATGCGTACCGACTCGACAAATTTGAGCGAAACGGCTTTACAGGCAATTGCCGAGGAAATTGAAGCTAAATTCGGCAAGCAATACGTGCAAACCCGCCGATTTAAGACGGGCAAAGACGCCGCACAAGAGGCGCACGAGGCGATTAGACCGACTTATATTGAGAAACAAAACGTGGCGCAAGACCGCGACGAACAACGCCTTTACGAGCTGATTTGGAAGCGCACAATCGCTTCGCAAATGGCGGATGCCGAGCTTGAAAAGACGGTGGTTGACATCGGGATTTCGACGCAACTTGCCGCAAAACTCGTGGCCGAAGGTGAAGTTATTAAGTTTGACGGCTTTTTGAAGGTTTATTTGGAGTCGAAAGACGACGAAGATGAAGACGCAAAAGGCGTTTTACCGCCACTCAGTGTTGGGCAGATTTTGGGCTTTGATGTCATGACGGCGACGCAAAAATTCTCGCGTCCACCAGCGCGTTACACGGAGGCGGCACTCGTGAAAGACCTTGAAGAAAAAGGCATCGGTCGCCCTTCGACTTACGCACCGACGATTTCTAAAATTATGGAAGAAAATCGCGGTTACGTCGAGAAAGTGACCCGCGAAGGTATGCCGCGTTCGTTTGAAGTCTTGACTTTGGACAGAACGAACAAAATTGCGACGAAAAACGCGGTGGAAATGACGGGTGCTTTGAAAAATCACCTTGTGCCGACCGATATGGGTATGCTCGTTGTTGACTTTTTGGACAAGCATTTTGAGAATGTCATGGACTATCGTTTTACGGCGGAAGTTGAAAATCAATTGGACAGCGTTGCCGATGGCAAATTGGTGTGGACTAAATATTTGGCGGGATTCTACGAGCCTTTTCACGCTGATGTCGAGCGCACCCGCGTGGAAGCCGAGCGCATGAGCGGAGAACGCGCTTTGGGTTTTGACCCTGAAACGGGACGAACGGTTCTTGTTAGAATGGGAAAATACGGTGCGGTTGCTCAAATTGGCGCGCCTGATGAATTGGCTGAAAATGAGAAACCGACTTACGCAAATCTTCAAAAAGGACAGAGTATTGAGTCAATTTCGTTGGTGGATGCCTTGAAATTGTTTGATTTGCCTAAAAATATCGGCGTTTTTGAAGGCGGCGATGTGATTATCGGCATTGGTCGTTTTGGTCCTTACGCGAAGTTTGGCGACATTTTCGTCTCGCTGCCGCGCGAAGAAGACCCGCTCGCTGTGTCACTCGAACGGGCAATTGAATTGTTTGAAGAAAAACGTGCGGCAGATGCGCCCGTTTTTACGTATAAAGACAAGCCTGTAACGAAAGGAACGGGGCGTTTTGGACCGTTTATCAAATACGATGGAATGTTTATCAACGTGCCGCGTCGTTTTGATTTGGAAACTTTGGCACTCGACGAAGCGATTGAATTGATTGAAGCGAAAATTGAAAAAGAAGGCAATCGCTACATCCACAATTGGGAAGCTGAGAAAATTTCGGTCGAAAATGGTCGTTGGGGTCCAATGATTGTTTTTGGTAAAAACAAAGCGTTTAGCCTCAAAGACGATGGCAAAAAATTGACGCCCGAGGAAGCCGCTAAATTGACGTTGGAAGAAGTCAAGAAGTTCATCGAAGTCGAAATTCCGAACGCTTTTGTGAAGAAAGAAAAGAAACCTGCGGCAGCTAAAGACGGGGCAAAACCTGTGGTAAAAAAGCCCGCAGCGAAAAAGCCTGTTGCGAAGAAAAAATAAGTGTTTTTGAATCAAAAAGCCGTCTCGTTTTCATTAACGAGACGGCTTTTTTCATTCAAAGAGGACCCCTCAGTGTAAACGCCATTTTTTCATCAAAAACAGCATTTATACTGAGGGGTCTTCTTTTTTGTCATAAATAATCAGAACTGAACCAATTGGAAGTTATTATTGGTACTTCGTTTTCAAAGATTCTGCTTTTAAATACCAAACGGCAATTGGAAAAAAATCTATGTGTTTTCCTCCTTTTCTTGTTGCCCATGTTTCTATTTCTTTGTCAAAATCTTTCTTTTTCCACTCTTTAGTCGGTTTAGATTTTATAAGCCTATCGCGTGCGGCATCAATTTTATTTTTTCTAAAAGCCTTATATTTTTCATCGTTTAAATTGAGTTTCAACAGGTCTTCTTCCACACTTAAATCTTCGTTGAAAGACCGAATTAAGCCATTGGTGTTGTAGGTTATTAATCGTTCACAATCGGAATTAGTGGGAAATAATTTAATTAACTTTACTTTCCCATTTACCTTTCCATCAAATTTCTTATTTCCAAACACGTATTCTTTTGTTTTATCGCAGTGGGGCATATTGCCATAAGTGCCATTGCAAACAGCCACCAAATTGTGGTAGTCCAACTGTTTTTCAGGAAATTCTTCCCGTGATAAAATATGTTCTACACCTGTAATTCCGTGTGCAATGGAGATTAAACGCATACAATAGGCGCATAAGAAGCCTTGTTCTTCCAACAATGCTTCTTTCAATCCTTTGATTGATTCGTAAGATACCCCCTCAGTAAGGCGATGATTTCTGAGACTTTCGGGTTCATTTTTGATGGTTTTGTGGATGTATCTCATATCATTTCAAAATAAGATTGTGCGCGGTGCAAATCAACATCAGCTTCGCCCCACTTTTGTTTCAAATAATTAATTTTCTCTTCGGCTTTCTCCTTTTCCTCTCGGTCAATTAAATCGTGAATATCGTCAAGAATTTTTTCAAATTTTGGCAACCTTTTAGACAACCCAAAAGCGTCCGTGCTTAATGAATTTGCATCGCGCCCCTCCACAAATAAAACGGGATGCGCTTTACCATTTTCAATACGAATGACGTTTTCATTGTCAATTTTCATGTTCATCACTACTTGTGGCGAATGCGTTGTAGCAATGAATTGAATATTTGGAAAAGTATCAACAAGCACCCTTAAAAGATTGCGTTGCCACTTTGGATGTAGGTAAGTATCCAACTCGTCAATTAAACAAATAGCGGGTGTTTTTGTAAAATCTTCGCCGTCTTTAGTCACCTCGGATAAACGTTTTACGAGATAACCGACCCAACCAATTAAGTTTTCGTAACCTTGTGAAACCAAATTCATCGGTATGCCATTTGGTGAATCGGGCGTTTTCACAAGTGGAATAGCTTTCTTATTGGGTTCAATATCACCTAATTCCATAGATTCACCCGTAATTTGACTCATGATTTGGAAAGCTATTGTCAAAACATCAATTGCTTTTTGGCGTTCATTCACTGAACTATTTGCGTTGAATACTTTAGCAATCCAGCTTTGCACACTCGCAAAACTAAAATCGGCAGCATTGTAAAGTAGGCTATAAATTTCACGAAGCGACATATTGTCATCTTCTAAAGTGCTTTCAATCTCTTCCGCGCTTTTTATTTGTGAAAAACTGATGACAAGATTTTTGAAATTACCCGCCTCATCTAAAGCATCAAAATCACTATCTGAATCGTCAATGTCAACTTCATTAGCACCTCTTAGTCGCCCTTCATCATTAATTCCTCCGAGTGATGGACTAAATTTTATCGTATTCTTTTTAGTTTTATTGTACAACAACTCTATTTTACCAGCCTTTGCATACTCAATACGTCCGTTGCCAGCCCTTTCAATTCTAAGAAAGTTTTTGAGTTCATACTCTAATTTTTCAATATCTTCTCTTACAAACGCATCGTTTGAAAAACCAACCAAACCAAAAACAATAGCCCTTAAAATAGTCGTTTTACCCGAACCATTTTTGCCAATGAGACAAGTTACACGCTTAGAAAGGTCAATTTCTAAATTTTCGAAATGACTAATATTTGTCAGTTTTAAACTTGTAATACTGAGGGGGTAACTTTCCTTGACTGCATTTTGCTTGGTCGGTAAAGCATTTAACTTTCGGTATTTTTCTATATTTCTAAGATCTTTTTCAAACACTTTTGCTTCAATTGGCGAAAAATCTTTTGCACAATCGCTTACTGAGATAAGCGTATCAAGTAATAGTTTTTCATTGTTCAAAAAACTATCTAACGCATCAATGTAGTCCATATCTTGAGCAGTAGAATACATCCGTTCCCATTTATTTGTACCTGTTCCTTTCTTTGTTTTAAAAGCCTTCATTTTTAAAGGCTTTGCAATTTTTTCAAAAAACAACCTTTTCTTTGTATATTCTTTATCTACCAACTCAAATGAAGTTGAATAATCATGGCGAATGATAAAATATACGTTGGGTGTTTTATTACGCCAGTCTTGCCCTTGCCAAAATGACAGGCACAAAAAACCGTCATTGCCTAAAAACCAATAACCTTTACGCAAACGACCACCTTTATCAATTTTTCTCAGCGTAAAGCAGAGTTCAGGATGATTTGTTCTTAGATGAGTAAGCACTCTTTCATGAATTTCCTTCATTATTTTTTTACTTTAGTTTAAAATTTCAAAACAAAACTAAATGGAATAACTCTTCTTCTTTAATTTTCCTAAGCAAATATACATTTCATTTTGGAATTTTGCACGCTTTGTACCTTTTTTATCTTTTCATTCTCAAAAAGGGACCCCTCAGTATAAATGCCTTTTTAACCATATTTTTCTCGAATAAACCCACCTTCGGAATGAATAATTTGCCCCGTAATCCAGCCGGCTTGTTCGCTTGTGAGGAAGGCAATGAGTTTCGCGGCGTCTTCGGGCAAGCCAAATCTGCCCATCGGGATTCTATCTGAAAATAGTTTTTTATGGTCGTCGTTCATCCAACCTGAGTCCGTTAATCCAGGGTTTACGGCGTTGATGGTGATGCCTTTGTAAGCCAATTCGTGGGCGATGGTTCGGGTCAATGTTTCGATGGCGGCTTTTGTCATTGCGTAAGCAATTTCGCCACTCATGGCGCTTAAAGATTGTCCCGATGACAGGTTGACAATGCGGCCGTTTTCTCCTGCTTTGAATTGTTTAACAAACGCGCTAATCAGTAAAGTTGTCGCTTTTAGATTTACGAAATAATGTTTATCAAGTTCTTGGCTATCAATGTTTAATATATCCGTTCCTGTGCTATATGTGGCATTGTTTATCAAAATCGAAGGCGCGCCTAATTGCGTTTCCACGGCATCAAAGAGTAGGGAAACAGATGCTTCTTCCATCAAATTTAATTCGATTTTGGCACAACGAACGCCCGTTGTTTCTATCTCTTTTTGAATTAAATCAGGCGCGTCGTCGCGGGTTTTCCACGGCATATTCTTGTCGTAAGCGCGCCAATAAGTAAAGAAAATATCAATGCCGCTCTTGGCCAATTCCATGCAAATGGCTTTGCCAATGCCTTCCAATCTGCTCACGCCCGTGACGATGGCAATGCGGTTTTTCATCATTTTTTATCTTTTAATCACTAAACATAAGTAGATAATCATAAATAATTGCTACTTTTTTGTTGCACGATTTGTATCAGACACCAATCTGTGGTCTATTTTGAATTCGCGCAGTAGTATTGAAATCTTTATAAATCTTTATAAATCTTTATTTTTTATCCAATAAATCCAGCATAAACGCGTATTTCAAAGCCGTCAATTTATATCTATCGAAACGCCCCGATTGACCGCCGTGTCCCGCACCCATATTGCATTTGAATAATATTGGATTTTTGCCAGTGTTGTTGTCCCGCACGCGTGCAACCCATTTTGCGGGACTAAAATACGGCACTTGGGTGTCATTTAAGCCGCCTGTTGCGAGAATTGCGGGATAATTGGCGCGTTTTACGTTGTCGTAAGGTGACCAACTGAGCATATAATCGTAGTAATCGCGCTTGTTCGGATTGCCCCATTCGTCATATTCAAGCGTGGTTAATGGCAATTTTTCATTAAACATATCCGTAATAACATCCATCCACGGTACTTCCGCAATCACGCCGCGCCAGAGTTCAGGCTTTTGATTTATCACCGCGCCCATCAACATACCGCCCGCCGAGCCGCCGTTTGCAAACAGCTTATCGGATGCCGTATATTTGTCT
The DNA here is from genome assembly GCA_043764555.1 of Saprospiraceae bacterium. Lineage (GTDB taxonomy): Bacteria > Bacteroidota > Bacteroidia > Chitinophagales > Saprospiraceae > JAAFJT01. The sequence goes on along the minus strand of JAYUKJ010000668.1, from coordinate 1,775 downwards.
TTGACCAAAAATTCGGCAGCATCCACGAAGTCATTAAATGTGTTCTTTTTCTTCAATAATTTTCCGTCTTCGTACCATTTTCTGCCCAATTCCTGCCCGCCGCGAACGTGCGCAATGCAATAAACGAAGCCTCTATCCAACAAACTCACGACGGATTGATTGAAATTTGGACTCGTTGAGAGTCCGTAAGAACCGTAGGCGTAAAGAAACAGCGGATTCGAGCCATCGTGTTTGAAAAGGTCTTTTCGATAAACAATACTGAGGGGTATCCGAACGGAATCGCGCGCCGTCACCCACACGCGTTTGGCTTCATATTTTGAAATATTGTAGGCGGCAACCTTGTCTTGCTTCAAAATTGTCTTAGTTTTCGACGGAATGTTGTAGTGGAAAACGGAATTTGGCGTCGTCAATGACTGATAGGTGTAGCGCAAAGAATCACTCGAATAATTGTCTTCATCGCCGAGATATAGATTGGCTTCATAGACTTCTTCGCCAAAATCGACGTCTTGAAGCAGTCCATTTTCGCGATTTATGACCCTGATTTTATTCAATCCATTGGTTTTATCTTGCAATAAAACGTATTTTTTCAGCACCTCAAAACTTTCCAAAAGCGACGAATCGGAGTGGGGAACGAGGGTTTTCCAATCCGTAAAATTGCTATTTTTAATCGACGCAACGGACAATTTAAAGTTCTTCGCTTGATGATTATTGTGAATAAAGAAACTGTCGCCTTCGTAATGATTGACTGCATAAATCAAATCCGTTTTGCGCGGTTGAATGAGGGTCGTTGTCAAATTGTCCGCATTGTCGGCTTCAAGGTAGCGCACCTCGGTTGTCGTTGTCGAATTAGACGTTATCAATATGAATTTCCTACTATTTGTTTTCCTAATCCCGACGGCAAAAGTGTTGTCTTTTTCCTCAAATACTGAGGGGTCTATTTTTGAGTCCGTTCCAAGCGTATGCCGCATAACTTTGTAGCCACGAACGGTCGGGTCGTTCAGAATGTAAAACAAATGCTTACCATTATTGGACCAAACCAAACCATCGCTCGCCACATCTGAAATGGTTTCTTTAGACATTGATTGGTTGCGTAAATCTTTGATATACAAAGTATTGCGGCGGTCGCCCGACGTGTCTGCCAAGTAAGCCAGTAAGGTGTTTTCAGGATTTATGGTGTAATCATATAATCTGAAAATCTTATGCCCTTGCGCCATTTTTGGCACATCTAAGAGTATTTCTTCGGCATTTGCCCACGTGTCTTTTTTCCGACAAATCAACGGATATTCCTTTCCTGCTTCAAAACGGCGGTAGTACCAATAGCCATTTTTCTTAATAGGAACGTCCGCACTCGTTTGCTCAACGCGGCTTACCATCTCGTCGTAGAGCGTTTTTTGAGACCCCTCAGTATGCGCGAGCATTTTGGCAGTATAGTCGTTTTCGGCGTTCAAATGCCGAATAACGTTGGAATCTCTGGGGTTGGACAGCCAAAAATAGTCGTCCAAGCGCTGGGTTCCATACTCCGAAAAGGCGTGATTTTTCTTTTCAACCGTCGGTGGATTTGGGTTCTCAGCGCGTTTTGGCGCGTCGTTTTTGCAAGCGAGAAGACTGATAAGTGCCGTAGAAATGAGGTAAAAATAGAGGTGTCTCATGCACGTTTTGATTTTAAATTGTGTAGATAACATAGTGATGTTTTTTATTAAGTTTGCTTGAATATGCGCTTAAAAATAGGATTAAATTTTAGTTGTGCAAATTATTTAAGTTTTTATTTCACAATT
>JAYUKJ010000667.1:0-3036 GCA_043764555.1 Saprospiraceae bacterium | reverse complement strand
TCGCCATTTTGGGCGCAACTGATGTCGCTTTTGACCCCACAAATGCCAATATCATGTACCTCATAACGGGCGACGGCGAAGCGGGCGACAGCTACTCGACGGGCGTTTATAAGTCAATCGACGGCGGCACAACTTGGGCAGCAACGGGTTTGACATTCATTGCGGGACAGAAAAAAACCTTCTCAAAAATCATCGTCAATTCAACCACAGGCGCCATTGTCGTCGGCGGAAGCGGCGGCATTTATCGCTCCATCAACGGCGGCACAAACTGGACGCAAACGTCAACCCTCAGCGTTCGCGACCTCGAAGCAAAACCAACGAACCCCGCCGTATTATACGCTGGTGGCTACGGTTCAAACATCTTTATCCGCTCAATCGACGGCGGCGCAACTTGGGCAGCCGCAGGAACGGGCTTACCGACAACGGGCGTTCAACGCGTTGCCGTGGCGGTAACGGCTTTGGACACCAGTTACGTCTATGCTTTTTTGTCAAATAACACCGACTACGGCTTCAAAGGTTTGTACCTATCAACCGACGGCGGCGCAACTTTCACGTCAAAATCAACCACACCAAACGTACTCGGTTGGAACGCTAACGGCAGCGATGCAGGCGGTCAAGGCTGGTACGATTTGAGCATCGCGGTGGACCCCTCAGTAAAAACGACCATTTACGTCGGTGGCGTAAACGTTTGGAAATCAACAACTTCGGGCGCCACTTGGTCGTGCGTTGCGCATTGGTCAGGCTCGGGCGCACCTTACGTACACGCTGACAACCACGATTTCACATTCGTTGGTTCCACGCTTTGGATTGGCAACGACGGCGGCGTTTTTTGCTCCGCAAACGGCGGTTCAACGTGGTCGGACAAAAGTTCAAACCTCGCAAATGCGCAACTCTACGGCATGGGTCAATCGACAACAAGTGCCAATACGATGCTCTCGGGACATCAAGACAATGGTACCAATTTGACGACAAACGGCACAACTTGGTCGCAAAACCTCGGTGGAGACGGTATGTTGTGCTTCATTGACCGCACAAACGACGCCCAAATGTTTGCGTCAATTTACAACGGTGCTTTGTACCGTTCGACGAACACGGGCGCGTCTTTTAGCAATATCAAAAATATTGCGGGCGGCGGTTGGGTCACGCCGTGGCTTCAAGACCCCGTAACGGCGGCGACGATTTACGCGGGTGGTACCAATGTTGAAAAAAGTACGAACAATGGCACATCTTGGGTAGCAGTTTCGGCATTTTCAGGCGTTGGCACGCTCGTTTCGTTGGATGTTGCAGCGTCGAATACGCAACATATTCTCGCGGCAAGCGCGACGAAATTGATGAAAACCATCAATGGCGGCACCGCTTGGACGGACATAACGGCGGGTTTACCAGCGGGAACGTCCATCCTAAAAGCCCGTTTTGACCCCGCAAATGCCTTGAAAATCTACGTCGGCTTGGCAAGTTACACGGGCAATTCGGCGTTTTGCTCAACGGACGGCGGCACAACTTGGGTCAATATTTCGGCGGGTTTGCCATTGCTTCCCACCAATTGTTTTGTTACACAATCGAATGGTGACACCTACTGCGGAACCGACATGGGCGTTTACTTACGCACGGCAACGGCAACTACTTGGACGGCGTTTTCGGCGGGTATGCCGGGCGTTCCAGTCAACGAATTGAAGATTTTTGCGCCAACGGGCAAACTTCGGGCGGCAACTTACGGACGCGGCATTTGGGAATCACCGCTCAATTCGTTCAACAATGCCCCCTCAGTATCCATCACTTCGCCAGCAAATAATGCGACTTTCAACGTTGGTTCGAGCATCGTTATCAACGCAACGGCCGCCGATTCAGACGGTACAATTGCGAGTGTTGCTTTCCACAACGGCGCCACTTTGCTCGGCACAAGCACCGTCGCACCTTACACATTCACGTGGACAACACCAGCCGTTGGCAGCTACGCTTTGACGGCAAAAGCCACGGATAATGCGGGCGCAACCACAACTTCGGCAGTCGTTAACGTTGCCGTAGCGGTTCAATTAGACGCGGGAATTTCGGCAATCACGACGCCAAACGGTGCAATCGGAACGGCTTCGGCGGTGCCAAGCGTGACGCTTAAAAACTTCGGCACAACGACTTTGACCGCAACGCCAATTACCTACAAAGTTGACAACAACGCCTTCGCAACGTTCAATTGGACGGGCAGCCTCGCGGCAGGCGCAACGGCGACAGTAACGTTGCCTTCCGTAACGGGTTATGCTGTGGGTGCGCACACTTTCACGGCGCAAACGGAAACGGTCAACGGCGGCATCGACGGCAATGTGGCGAACAACGCTTTAACATCGAGCTTCACATATGCCATTAATACGTGTACCAATGACAACGAAACAGCAAATAACGCTTCGACAAAAGCGGTCGTTTTGACGGTCAACACGAGCAAAAATTCGCAAATTGGCAGCAATGGCGACGTGGATTACTATAAATTCACGACGACAGCCGCCGCGCCAAAAGTGAAAATTACGCTCTCAAATTTACCTGCGGATTACGATTTGGATTTTTACAGCGCAACGACGGCGGGCGCGATTAGCACTAAGATTGCCTCAAGTGTAAATGGCAACACAACGGCTGAATCCATCACTTACAACACGCAAACGACGGCAAAAACGTATTATTTGCGCGTTTATGGCTACAATGGCGCATTTTCCACGACAACTTGCTACAATTTATTGGTTCAAACGAGCAATGTTAACTTTGCAAAAGACAACGTTTTGCCAACGCGCAACGACAAAACTGTAAACAATGTCGCCTTGTTGGAACAATTGATTGTCTTCCCAAATCCTGCGCGCGACGAAGTGAACGTTCAGTTTGTGGCAACAAAAGCGGGAACCTACGATGTGGCGCTTTACAACTCTGTGGGCAAGGTGATTTTGAATCAAAAAACCACGTTCAATGAAGGTGAAAATGGCGCTTCGTTTGACGTGTCGGCTTTGCCAGCGGGTTTATACGTTGTTAAAGTGGGCAATGGCGAAGACTTATTTTCAC
>JAYUKJ010000666.1:0-10452 GCA_043764555.1 Saprospiraceae bacterium | reverse complement strand
GGGGTCCTTCTTCAATATTCATCGTCATCATCATCCCCATCCAAATTCATTTTAGCGCCTTTTAGCTCGCTCAAAGCGTGAAAATCGCGTTCTTTTTGGGCGACTTCGATGCCCGTTTTATAGGTCTCTAAAGCGTTGTGCGGCTCATTTTTGCGCTCAAATAACTTGCCCAAATGATAATATAAGCCGACATACTGAGGGGTCGTCGATTGGAGTTTTTGGTAAAAATCCAAGGCATTTACGTCGTCGCCCGCCGATTCGTACTCTTTTGCAATGGCAAAAAGGAGAAAAGGGTCGTTGGGTTGGGCTTCCAAAAAGGAAAATAATTTATCTAAACGATTCATGTTTTAAAATTTGTATCACGGACTTCAGTCCGTGAATTTGTTAGACATTCACGGACTAAAGTCCGTGATACGAAAAGCAAAAGTCGTCTAAATGCGCGTTGCGCCCTGTCCCACCTTGTCAAAAATCACCATACCATCTTCACACAATAGTTTTAATTCGTTGATAATCAACTCATTAACTTCTTTTTTGATAAAATCAGGGTACAATAAATGTAAATTTGGACCCGCGTCTAAACTGAAATAAGCGGGCAGTTTTGTTGCTTCGCGCCACGCTCTTAATATTTCAATCATCCGCAATGTGTTTGGTTTCAAAAGCGTAAAACTTGGGCTACTCGTCATCATCAACGCGTGAAGAGACATTGCTTCGTCTTCCGCAATCTGCCCAAAAGTTTCAACATCGCCCGACCGCAAAGCTGCGACAACCGCCGTCATGCGCTCGTGCGCTTGCTGATAACGTGGCGCGGCGAATGGATTATTTTCCATAAGTCCGTGTCCCATTCGACTTGAAACGGATTTTTCACCGCGACTTGCAATCAGAATAGCGTCATGATAAGTCTTAAAAACGTCATGTGTATCAGCCTCGAAACCAACGGCATAGTCGTCATTTGACCCTTCAATCTCAGAGCAAACACCCCAAGCAGCCATCGTTGGAAACAACGAACGACACGCGCTGCCCGAACCGAGACGCGCAATTGTTGACACTTTTTTCAAAAAAGAGGCCCCCTCAGTATAAGCCGCATTTAAATCCGAAATTGGGACTTTTTTACCCGAAATCACCCATTCCATTTCGCATAAACACAAAGCCAAAGCGCTCATCGAAGACGCTGAGGACGCAATGCCTGCCGAATGTGGGAACGAATTGTGGCTCGAAATATCGAGTTCATAATCGGTTAAAAATGGAAAAATGGGGACAATTGAACGTAAAAACTTCAATTGTTTGGCGCGAAACGGCGCATTTGGCGCATTTTCAAACAAAAAGTTCAGGCTAATAGCGCCGTCTTTTTTTTCTTTTAATTTAAAACGTAAAGTCGTTTCGGTAAACGCCTTATCGAGCGTAAAACTGATATTCGGGTTGCGCGGCAATTGAACGCCGTGTTTGCCCCAATATTTGATAATTGCAATGTTTGACGGACTGCGCCAACTGATTTTTCCTTCGTTCATAAACAGTTTTTTTAACACTTTTCATATGTTTTTTCTTAACACATAGGAGACATAGTTTTTGTAAAAAAATCTATGTGTCTTATGTGACTATGTGTTAAGAAAAATATTAATCTAAAATTGGTAAACCCGTCCTTCGCCCGCTTTTAATTCGGGCAAAATAATGTAATTTTTATTTAACGCCAATGATTTATACGTGTTTTGGGTTGCTTCAAAAGTCGAAAATTGGCGTTTTAAAGCCTTAAAATCGGTTTTATACTGAGGGGTCCTAATTTTTATATTTTCGACCGAATTTGTTATGTCCAAATTAACGACAAACAAAAAATCGGCAATTGACCAAGCGATAACGTTCTTAGAATTTGGCGCATTCGGCAAGATAAGCCATTGAACTTCAATGTTTTGTATTGATTCAAAAATTACTTCTGAATAGTTACGAATGCGGTTTAAGCGCTCAAAAAGCGGTAAATTGTTACCCCATTTATAAGCGCCCGACGTGGCATTTTTTCCTTTTTCCAATTGAAAAACGTATAATTTAGTATAAAATTCATTCGGAAAAGGCGTCGGATGCGGGTCGCGTTGTTCAAAACCTAAGCCCATATAACTCGGCATTTCGGTCAAAAATAAACCAATGAAAAGGCGCACTTCATTGCCCCGCAAATAGAAAGCATCGAAACGCGGGTCGTCCTTGTCGGCCGTCATAATCGTAAACGCGGGTGCAACGGAACGGTTGTGCAGAATCGTCACATATCTTTCAAATTCATGCATAAAACGTTCAGAACCAACGACCATGCTTTGCAAATCGCCCAAAGTAGCTTCGGCTTCCGTTCGTTCCAAATGCTCAATTTCATCGCCGTAAGCCATAACATTTGGCGGCGCCAAAAACGTTTCAGCAAAATTAGCGAAGTAAGGCACGTGGTTTTCACGGCGAATATAATTTTTTATATACCTCAAAATATCGTAATACTCGTCCGCAACCGCTGGCACACCCGCCGCTTGCATTTGAACGTGCGCCATGTCACCCCGCATAAAATCAAAATTATACGTTTTTTGAACTTCGGCAAAATGTCGCGCTGCATATTCATACGCCTCGGGACGCGGTTTTGAGAAATCAATTTGCCAATCGGCATTGTCGTCAAGATTTTCGTAGAGTTTATAACGCGTCAAAGGTCCAAAAACGCGGCTGAATTCAACGGGTTTTGTGATGTCAAAATCGCGCCACACCCTACCTCGCTCATCGACCGTCATAGACCCCTCAGTATCAGACACTTTTAAGCCCCGATACGGCGGTGCCATCGTCGCGGGAACGGTCTCAAAATGATGTTCGTAGAGCCACTGAATCAAGGCTTCTCGCTGCAACAAACGCCGCCCGTACTCCCAATTTTCGCCAAACATAATTTGGCAACGGCGTTTTTCTCCGAAGGTATCCGAAAAAAATTCGGTCGCCGTTTTAGGCATCAAATGCGGATAGCGATTGATGAGATAATCAAAAATAACCGCTTCAACTTCCGTATGTAAATTATTATTTTGTTTAACTATTTCATAATCAACGCGTTGCAACCACTCAAACAAACGCGGATTTGCCAACACTTGCTCCGAAAAACGGTCGGTGTGCGGAATCACATCCATTCCGACAAGTTTTCCGAGGGCGTGCAAAGCGTTCATGACGATTTTTAATTGCTTCTCCACGGTGTCCAAATGCGGCATTGCGCGGTACAATTCATCGCTAAAAAACTCCGCATTGATGTGCCAACTCGCCACGCCGTACAAACTTGCCACGACGCCCGGCTCCCAAATCGGCAACAAATGCACGACATTTTGCGCCTTCGGCAAGGTCATCGCGTACTTCACAACGTTCCAAAACGAGCCAATCGTCCGCACATTCACGCCGACCATATTCGCTGAAAGCAACCAATGTCCATCTTGTTCAGACAAAAAGGCCCCCTCAGTATTTGGACGATTTAAGGGCGATAAAACCGTATTTTCAGGATTAAAAACTGCACTATATTGGTCACCTAACTTTTTCTGCAAAATATACAAAGCCGCAGAGGTCGGCATCGCAACGACTTCAGAAGGCGGCACACCCGCGATAAACGACGCTTTGTGCGCCAAATAGGGACTTACATTGGATTGAGTCAAAAAGGTCATTCTTATTATTTTTTATATTTGTATTTCTCCTGCTGATACCATTCTTGCTTATCCAAATCTTAGCCACAAATTTTATTTTCATTCATATAATTTAAAATTAATAATTATAAAATTCGGGCTATTAAACACATATGAAAATATCGACAAAAGAAATATTTAATTCCGTTAGGAAGGGCGAAGCTATTAATAAGGCGCCATTTTTTTCTTTGAAAAGCAAAGGAAGTTTGGAATTATGAAATTGTGGCGCTATCTTTGTTTTCAGATGAGTTAAAGTTGTATTATTAGCGAACATCATGAGTCCGATTCTCCTCCTATTATTTTTTTGATTTTAGCGTGATTCCTTTCAGTCGTTCCTGCCTTGATTAAGTTAATTCATTATCACCCATTCGCATTTTTATCATTTTTATTTCATTTTTCAATTTTATTCGATGAATATTTTTGTTGCAAAGCTCAGTTTCAGCACCGATAGCGCGGGGTTGAGAGCTGCATTCGAGCAATTCGGCGAGGTCGAAGCTGCTAACGTTATCATGGACCGCGAAACAGGTCGCTCAAAAGGCTACGGTTTTGTCGAAATGAACGACGAAAAAGAAGGAGACGCGGCAATCGCGGCACTTGACAATACTGAAATTGACGGCAACACAGTCGTTATTAAGAAAGCAGAACCACGCGAATCGCGCGGTGGTGGCGGCGGCGGCAGTCGTGGTGGCGGTGGCGGCTTCGGCGGTGGTGGAAATCGTGGCGGCGGTGGTGGCTATGGCGGCGGCGGCGGAAACCGTGGCGGCGGTGGTGGTTATGGCGGCGGCGGCAATCGTGGCGGCGGTGGTGGTTATGGCGGCGGCGGCGGTGACCGTCCGCGGCGTGACGACAACGACCGCAATAGCGGCTGGTAATCAATCGTTAAGACATTAGTTTTTGTTTTAAAATATAAAAGACAGCGCGTTTTGGTAACGCGCTGTCTTTGTTGTTTTTGAGGGATTGGAATCTTGACTTTAAGCATGAAATCTCAACTCTACCTCATTTCACCACCATGATTTTCTTCATAAACACCTGATAGTCAACAGTTAACCGAATAAAAAACAAGCCACTTGACACACCATCAAGCGAAAAAAGGGACCCCTCAGTATAAACGCGTTTTTCGAGCAAAATGCGTCCCGCGACGTCCGTTAATTGAATCGTTTTTACTTTATTTTTCCACGCATCGGGCATCGAAATCGTGAGACTTGACGCCGCTGGATTTGGCGAAACCGACCAATCGGCTTCAACGACGGCATCGATTCCGACGAACGGGTCGCAAGCCGCACCGCCCAAAATCAAGTCCTTTCGGTAGCCACTAAGCGTTGCCCACATCCGCGCTTTTTGCCCGCGTGTAAACATCAAAACGCACGCATCGTATGGATAATCCATGTAATTCATAAACATATCGCCACCATTCGCTGCGCAACTTTGAAGCGCTGGAAAATCGGGGCAATAATTGTTTTGTCCCGCTTGTCGCGGCGTGTCTTCGACCTCATCATCGTCGTTACACGTTCTATCTGAACCAAATATATGTAACAAATTAAAATAATGTCCGACTTCATGAACGAGCGTCCGCCCCTTGTTTCGCCCGACGTAATTGTTGGCACTCACGCCAAACGCTTTGTAATTAATCACGCAGCCGTCCTCAGCAGGACTTGTCGCCAAGACCTTTGCAATCGGTGTTGAATAGCCAAGTGGTTCACCTTCGGAAAACGCGCAAACCCAGATATTTAAGTAACGGTCGGGGCGCCACGCCTTATCACCGTGTGAAGCGTAATAAACAGTGCCTTTATTAATCGTCTCGTTACCAATGTTTTCAATAGTCGTTTGCCGACGCACGATGCCCGTACTCGGATTGCCCAAAGTATCGCGCGTGGCAAGGCAAAATTCAATCTCACAATCGGCGGCTAAATCCCTAAAACGTTGCGAAGGAATACTGCTGGCATCGGTATTTTTTTTGCGAAAATCTTTTGTGAGAGAATCAATTTGCCCACGGATTTGAGCATCAGGAATATTTTCAGCAGTTGTATTCCAAACTACATGAACAACAACGGGGATTCTGACGACCGTTCGCGGGCGCGCCGTCGTTTCAAAGTTCTGAACATACCCCTCAGTATAACGCTCAATTTCTTCGTTTTTCACGTGCGTGTAGCCACAATGCTGTGCTATTGCGGCGTTAACTCCCAAAAAAATAGAGAATATTATGGTGAAGCAAAAAATTAAGCATTTCATATTTGTCACAGACCTTTCGCAGATAAAAATTTAATTTTTAGCTGTGTATTTGAAGTATATGTTTAAGATAAAAAAAGGGGTCAAATAAACTCGTGATTGGCAACAAACCAACTACGCCGTACAATAATTGAAAAAAAAAATCGGCAGACAAAAAAATAATCTTATGTGTAAAATATTGAAAAGCAAAGGTTTAGATTAGTTGAATTGTCTGCTACTTTTAAAATATTGTAAAGTATAGTTTTTCATTTAAGTATTTCGGAGTGCTTCTACAAACAGAAGCTAACGGTTATTTTAAACCTTGAATGGATAACACATTATGATTTATAGTATTATTTTTATGCACTAATCAAAATTCTATACTCATTTTTAAATTTTTACTGAAATCGATGCAATAGACCAGTTTTTAAATTCAAAAAACTAATTTTTGATTTGCGAAAGGTTAGTTGGTTTTAACTTTGATTTTATTAAGCAAAGTCAACAAGAAATTTTCGTCTGCTTCGTCATAAGTGACAACAATACTTTTAGTCATTGTTTGATATTTTATCTATGTTTGAATCAATTTTACGCTCAAAAGTAGGCTCTTTTTCTGAATTTTCAACGGGTAAATAAATATTTATTGATTTCGGAAGATATTTTAAAACGCCATTTTTAATTCTTAATTCAATTATCTTTGCGCCAAAATTTAGGAAAAAAATGGCTTTACCAAAAGTAGAATATCAAGATTTAGGGCGCATCCGTTACCAAACGGCGTGGGATTATCAGTTTGAAACGATAAAAAAAGTGATTGATAAGAAGCGAAAAGTGCGCGAGGAGGACTCCTCAGTATCGGAGCCAATTTTTAGAGAAAATCTCATTAAAACGCAGTTAAATTACTTGTTTTTTTGTGAACACAATCCCGTTTATACCTTAGGAAAAAGTGGGTCATTGGATAATTTATTGTTGAATGAAGCACAATTATTGGAACGAAATATTGAGTTTTTTAAAATAAATCGCGGCGGTGATATTACCTATCACGGCGATGGACAAATCACGGGTTATCCGATTTTTGACCTTGAATGTTTTTTTACGGATGTTCATAAATACGTCCGTGCGTTGGAAGAAGTGATGATTCGAACGATTGCAGAATATGGTTTAGATGGCACGCGCGTTGAAGGTTTTACGGGCGTTTGGCTCGAAAATGGGGATAAAAAACGAAAAATCTGCGCGATTGGCGTTCATTTGAGTCGCTGGGTGACGATGCATGGTTTTGCGTTGAATGTCAATACGCCGCTTGATTTTTTCCAAAATATTGTGCCGTGTGGGATTGATGATGCAGATAAATCGGTGACTTCTTTGGCAGCTGAATTGGGACGAGAAGTGGATTTTGAGGAAGTGAAAGCGCGCGTTAAACGGCATTTTGCGGACGTTTTTGGATTTGAATTTGCTGATTAACACGCAAGTTTTTTTGTTTAACACATACGAGGCACAGAGGACATATAGTTTTTTATACTTAAAAGAATATTCGACAATGAAAAAAGACATTCCCGAGCTAAAAGTTGAAGATTTAGCCATCGTTATTGTGCCAAGGGCCGATGACGCGCACCACGAAGAATTGTGGGAAACACATCTACTCAATCTGAAAGAAGCGCCGCTTCAAAACGTGATGGTTTCGTCGCGTGGCTACGGCGAAATTGATGGACGAGAGAAAAAAACATCTACTTTGCGCCACTTTTTTGAGCGTGTCGAACCGATGGGCATGGTACTCATCGAGCCGATTTTGAAAGAATCTTTTGCTTTGACGAATGAGTATTGGGTCAGCTTTAGTTTTGAAGGCGAAATGTATGACAAACGGTATATTTTCGTTACGGGCAGTATGGAACCATCGAATTTTACGCTTATTCCGTTTTTGAATCGGCGCGGGGTAATGATTCGGTAGGCGAATTAAAAATTAAAAGTTGAGAATTAAAAATTTGCAAACAACTGAAAATCAATTTGTTGCAAATAAAAATTGTTCACTTTGTTTTTCGTCTATTTTGAAAAGGTTTAGAATCAGTATTTAGAAGTAGGATTTTATGGGATTTTAGGCGTTTATACTGAGGGGTCCCTTTTTTTAGAATTATATTTGTCATTGAACTTTAAAACAATTAATCAATGAGTAATATCGCTGAGTTAAAAATGGAAATGGTGGAGATAATTTCACAAACCTACGATGAACCGATGGTGAATCGGATTTATGCAAAAATTCATGAAGCCATTGAGGAGGAAGATGCTCAAAATGGCGATGTCACGGATGAAAGTTGGTGGGAGGAGATGCCCGCACAGCAAAAAGAACGCATTTTGACATCTTACAAAGAAAGTTTCGACCCTGAAAATTGGATTGACCATGAAGAAATGAAAAAACGACACGCCAAATGGTTAAAAAAGTAATTTGGAACAAAGCGGCTTCACGCACTTTTGACAATATCACAACGTGCATGGTTGATAACTTCTCCCTGCAATCTGCTCAAAACTTCGCGCTTTCAGCCTACGAGAAGATTGATTACATCACTAAATATCCTTTTGTTGGTCGTAAAGTTCAAGGCACCAAGTCATTGAAAATGTTGAATTTTGGAAAGCATTATCACATTTATTTTCGGGTTCAAGGCAGTACACTTTTCATTTCTGATTTTTTTGATTCACGTCAAGACCCGAATAAACGCCCGTATTGAAGCAAATTTTGGTTTAAAATCAATGATTTAGATGATTTTTAGGCGTTTATACTGAGGGGTCCCTTTTTTGAAATTAAAGATTTTTATACGCCGAAAATCCATCATTTATCATTCATCATTAAAAAACGTATGAACGGGAAAAAAATAAGCGAATCGCGCACGATAATGACCGAAATGGTCATGCCAAACGACACGAACCCGATGGGGAATTTGATGGGCGGCAATTTGATGAAATGGATGGACATTGCGGCGGCGATATGTGCGGGACGGCACAGCGAAGCGCAAGTTGTAACGGTTTCTGCCGACCATATTGCGTTCAATAAACCGATTGCCAAAGGCGATATTGTGACGCTCGAAGCGGTCGTGACGCGGGCATTTAGTACGTCGGTTGAGGTATTTGTCGAAGTTTTTTCGGCAGATATGAAAGGCGGCAATCCACGGCGTTGCAATCATGCGTATCTGACTTTCGTTGCTTTGGGCGATGAGGGCAAACCACAAGCTATGCCGCCTGTGATTCCATTGTCGGGTGAGGAGGAAAATCAATATGCCGATGCGGCGCGTCGGCGCGAGTTGCGTTTGATATTAAGTGGGAAAATGAAGCCTTCGGAAGCGACAGAGTTGCAGACTTTGTTGAATATTACTTGAAAATAAAGGATTTATAGACATTATTCACCCTAAATAAGTAGGTAATCATAAATAATCGCTACTTTTTGTTGTCGTACAGAAAGTAGCGATTATTTGAGTCAAACTACTGAGGAGTCCCTTTTTCAAAAAAACAAAAACATCAAGGCACAACAACCGTTTTTTGGTCATAACTCAAAGCCGCAAAAATCCCTAAACCACCTTTGATATTGGAAACGACCTCGCCCGAAACAGCAAATGGATTGAGCAAAGCGGTACGGGCATTTTGGAGGGTCGTTAGATAAATATAATAGTCATAAGTCAAGTGAAATACACGTGCAATAATCACATCTTTCGATTCAAAACTATAGCCCGAACCATAGACAAATTCATTGCTGCTGTTGGCAAAACTATTGTCTAAAATGACGTCTAATTCTGAACTGTCCGACAAGGTGTTTTTATTCAAAATCAACCTAAAATAGTTGGTTTTTGACGGGTCATCCTTAAATTTTGTTAGACAAAAAGACTTTTTGTCGGCTCGAGAAGTGGGCGTTAGGCTCTCGATAGGTAAGGGTTTAATGAAATGTGTCGTTCCGTAAGCGTGTCTGCCTTTGGTGTCATATACATCAATTCGATACGTTTCATTGCTGCCAAAATCGGCTTTTACGACCTTATCACTCACGTAATTGTAGATTTTTTTCTGAATTGGGTCAATAAAAGTGAAAGGCTTTAACGTGTCTTTTACGTTGCGATGCGAGATAATGACCGTCGCTTGAACAAATATGGCGGGCGTCAAACTCGTGTCCAACAAATTGGTGCTTTCTGATATCAAAGCCCGCATCGGTTGCCCATCTTCCAAGTAAGATTCTACGACCAATTCGCTTTTATTGGCGGGCAATTGAATGTTATAATCCTTTGTGCAACCCATTAAAACGCATAGGCAAAGGCTGAAAAATAGCTTATTTATCATGACTTTTTTAAGTTATTACTCGATGTTCCAGTTTTTTTATAACAATACAGTTTCGATAGAAATTCCCGAAGGGAATGTATGTTTATGGGACAAAATCGGATATTTTTCCCTAATCCCGAAGAGATTATATGTAAAAATGCCCCTTTCAACATATAATCCCTTCGGGATTAGGGAAAATCAATCCATAATATTCCTATAAACATACATTCCCTTCGGGAATTTTAGGCAAAAATGCGTGATTTTAAAAAACTGGAACATCGATTTTTTAGTGAAAAAACCG
>JAYUKJ010000665.1:0-10458 GCA_043764555.1 Saprospiraceae bacterium | reverse complement strand
TGTTTTGGACGCTCAATACTGAGGGGTCCCCGTAGGTCGTGCGAATGGCAGCTCTCATTTTTTCTTTCATTTTTAATTACCCAATCGAATCCGATTGCGAATGCGACTCAACGATTCGGGCGTCACGCCGATGTAACTCGCTAATTGATATTGCGGCACGCGGTTCAACAAATCGGGGCGGTTTTTCACCAAATTCTGATAGCGTTCTTCGGGCGTTGACACCATGTATTCGGCAGTTATTTCTTGCAAATGCCCCAATTCTGCCGCCGTTTTTCCATTACAGATAGAGCCAAATCGTGGAAAACGTCTATTAAATTCCCTATCGTTTTGATAGGACACGACCGTGAGCGTCGTGTCTTCTATGCACTCCAAATAATGTTTGGCAGGAGCGCGCAATATGTAGCTCGTGTGAGCAATAGAATCGCCCTCCGTATAGAAATTGATGGTTTTTTCTTCGGCATCTTTCAAATAATATTCCCGCACGCAGCCCTTCAAATTACAATAAAGATGAGCAGCTATTTGCCCTTCTTTTAACAAAAAACTGCCTTTTTTAAACGTTTTTATGTGCATCATTTGACGCATGACGTCCATTTCTGCCGCATTGAGCATACCGAAACGCCGCAAATAAAGCGTAATATCATTGGCCATTTCTGCCAATTCAAGCGGGTCAAACAGTAGAGAATTTTGGCTTGCAATCATGTCATAATTTTGTTTAATTATTAAAAAAAAACGAAATTATGAGCATGACTGCAAGGGCATCTCACTTTTTAGATAAAAGCAGACGTTTCTTCGACCGATTTTTTACGGAATTATCGGCTTTATGTCGCATTCTAACCTATTTCATATTCCCGAAGGGAATGTATGTTTATAGAAATATTTCAACGTTATTTTCCCTAATCCCGAAGGGATTATATGTAATTCCCCCCATTTTTACATACAATCCCTTCGGGATTAAGGAAAAATCAGCGGTCGTTTCTCTATAAACATATATTCCCTTCGGGAATTTAAGACAAATTTATTGTGCGACATAAAACCGATAATTCCGTTTTTTTTATTGACTCCAAAGATTTATACCCATAAAAAAGGCTTAAAAACAGCCGTTATACTGAGGGGTCTTATTTTAGAAATAAACCCGATACATCAAATTAGGAAAGAAGCCAAATTGCGTCCGATAGTCCGTCGAATTTGGTTTATCGGCATCATAAAATTCCGATAATTTCCCTTTAGTGTTCGTCACATTGTCCAAATTGATGAATAATTCGTGGGTTGCCTTGCGTTTGTCCCACTTGTAGCTCATGGAAACGATGATTTGATACACATCTTCGAGGCTGTTTTCGTAGGCTTTTTTATGGTCCCAATAGCGGTCATTTGCGGGGTCAACGGCTATTTTTCCTTGAGCATCGCGCAAAAGCGGGATTATTTTTTGACCACCACCCACAAAGGCTTTGAGATTTAAACCCAAAGTTTGGTTCTTCTTTTTGCCGAGATGAACGAACTCTTTTCCAAAAAGGATATTCACCAAATAGTTGCCATTGTACTGCGTGTTGCGCTCTACACCTTCCAAAGTTTTGTACTTTGATTGGTACACCGACGCGTTGAACATATAGTAATAATTGTTGCTCAAAAACCGTTCGAGCGTCAATTCCACGCCGTAGTTTTTTCCCGTTCCTTTGTTGACCAAATCAATATAGCGAAATTCTAAGCCTTCATTAATCGTCGCATAATAGCTTGTATCGTTGTTTTCCACGGGCAAATTGTACAAATCTTGGTAATAAGCCTCAATTTTTGCGCGCATATTCTTTCCAAAACGCTGCTCGTAACCGACCACAAAATGGTTGGCTTTCAGCAAGTCCAAATTTTGATTCGGCTCCGTTATCGTCCCGTTTGGCAATTTTACTTTTGCAAAATAATGGTGAATCGCCTCCATTGTGCTGTGATTTCCGTAGCCTGCGTGAACCGAACTTGTCGCATTGAATTGATAATCCAAGGCCAAACGGGGTTCAAACGTGCTTTTTTTATTAAACAAAACGTTCATATTGTGAAAGCCCGAGACCATCGTTAAGGCGTCATTTATCCGATATTTCCAACTCACGAAGTTTCGGACGGTGCTGATATTTTCCTTGAAATCCACCAAACTCACCCGCGTTGTCGTGTTATTTTGCAATTGGCTTTGGTTAAAATCGTAGTCAAACAGCGTGTATTTAGTGCCAATTTGCAACTTGCTTCGGGCATTGATTTTATTGTTGTAAGTGATAGACCCACGATAAGTCGGTTTTGTGAGTTGACCGTTGAAATTCAACGTTTTAGCGACCGTTGAATCGCGTAAAAACGCGCCTTTACTGTCTCGAATTTTGATAAATTTTGACTCAAAAACGGCGTCTTCAATACCTTCATTTGAATAAGCCAAAGTCGTTTTGAGGTAACTTTTATCGTTCAAACCTATCGTGTGACTGATGCCCGCATTGAACGAATGTGATTTTTTTTTAAAGTCTTCTTTGACATCAACAAGCATCCCTCTATCGCCAGGCGTTGACCACAAGGCGGGCGAAACGTCTTCAAACGTGAAATTACTGTTGCCGCCCAAGCCATAAATCGAGAAAACACCCATTTTTTTAGTCGGCAAAACCACTTTGAAAGACGCATCTTGATATTGCAACAAGCCAACTCCGTCAACCAGTTTGAGGTCACTCGCCAAAGAGACCGTGGAATAGCGATAGTTGACGAGATACGAACCGCCGTAGCCTTTCTTAAACGGACCTTCGAGCGTGAGGTCGGTTCCCAACAAGCCAAAACCGAAAACGGCTTCACGTTTTTCATTGTTCCCCGTCCGCAACTTTACATCATAAACGCCCGACAAAACATCGCCGTATTCAGGCGCGAACGCCCCTGTGTAAAAATCCGATTTTGCCATCATATTGTTATTTAGCATACTAATACTGCCGCCTACGCCGCTTTGGTCGCCAAAATGATTCGGATTTGTCATTTGTTCGCCTTCCAAACGCCATTGAATATATTTGGGCGAATTGCCGCGCACGATGATGTCGTTGCCGCCGTCTTGACCGTTCGTTACGCCCGCAAAACTCGACACAATCCGCGACGGGTCGTTGAATCCGCCCGCGTAGCGACTCGTTTCTTCGGGCGAAATTGACCGCGCACTAATCATTGCCATATCGTTTGACGCTTCGCCTTTGTTTTTGTCCACCGTCACGACGACAGCGTCCATTTTCACGGCGGATTCTTGCATACTAAGGTCTAAAACGACTTCTTTTCCCGAATTGACGACAATATTCGGCATCACGGCATTTTCGTAACCGATGTAAGACAATTTCAAAGAAATGCGCCCAATGGGTATCTTTTCTAACTTAAAATTACCGTTTTCGTCCGTCGTTGCCCCGACGATTGGATTGCTGCCGACGATAATCACGTTCGCCCCAATCAAGGGCATTTTACTGTCTGCGTCGAGGAGCGTTCCGCGCACCGTTTGCGTTAAATTTTGCCCCGAAATAATCCCCAAATAGAGGAAGATAAAGGTCATTGTTGCACCGATTTTTTTCATTTTTTCTAACGTTTTTAAAATTGAATGAATTAATGGGGCAAAGGTGCGCGGCGTGAAAAAGGCGTTCATTGACGTTTGGTAAGAAGTGAAAAAGGGAGGATTATTTTTTGTGTTTGGTTTTTATGAAAAAAGAGACCCCTCAGTATAAAGCATAAAAAAAGCCATTTCTTACGTAAAATCATCTAATTTCACGTAAAAATGGCTTTTTTTATGCTTTATACTGAGGGGTCCTATTTTCCCTTTGAGCGAATTTATTCTTAAACTCAACCCATTACTTGGGCTTAAATGCGTGGTTTAGTCTTAAAAAATGTATTTTTACCGACAATTCATTAACACGTTTAAATCCATCTAAAAATCATGCGCTACTTTATTATCAGCCTATTCGTTGTGCTTTCGACAAACGGTTTTAGCCAAACGCAAGAGACCCATTCCCGCGTCAAAATCGATATGCACGGCCGACAACCGTTCACTTTGGCCCGCCTCGGACTCGACCTCGAACACGGCAATTGGCAACCGAATGAATCCTTTACGGGCGAGTTTTCGGTTTCCGAATTAACCATTATTCGCAAAGCGGGTTTTCCCTACGAAACCCTGATTGCCGACTTAGAAGCCTACGTTTTGGCGGAAAATCGCCGTTCAGCCGCCGCAACATTGAGGGGTTCTGAGTGCAACGCGGGTTTTTATCCCATCAAAACGCCGCGCAATTACCGCTACGGCAGCATGGGCGGCTACTTAACGTATGCCGAAATGTTGTCAACTTTAGATTCCATGCGGCGGTTGTTTCCCAACTTGATTACAGCGAAAACACCCATTTCGGACACCCTAAAAACCATCGAAGGACGCGCCATCAATTGGCTACGCATCTCGGACAATCCCGACCGCGACGAAGCCGATGAGCCGCAAGTTTTTTATAATGCGTTGCACCACGCCCGCGAGCCAAACAGCATGAGTCAACTGATTTTTTATATGTGGTATTTGCTCGAAAACTACGCAACCGACCCTGAAATCAAGTTTTTAGTTGATAATACGGCGCTCTATTTCGTCCCTTGCGTCAATCCCGACGGCTACGTTTTTAACCAAACGACTAACCCAAACGGCGGTGGTTTCTGGCGTAAAAATCGCCGAATCAATGCCGACAATTCGCGAGGCGTTGACCTTAATCGCAATTATGGCTACCAATGGGGTTTCAACGACAATGGTTCTTCGGGCCAACCGAGTAGCGATGTTTATCGCGGAAAAGCGGCTTTTAGCGAGCCTGAAACGGATTTGATTCGCCGATTTTGCAATGCCCACCGTTTTCAAATGGCGCTGAATTACCACACTTTTGGCAATTTATTAATCTATCCATGGGCCTACAATGACCAAGAAACGCCCGACGGCGCCCTTTTTCGAGGCTTCACGGAAATCATGACGCGGGACAATAATTTTCGCGCGGGAACGGGCATTCAGACCGTCGGTTACAGCGTGAACGGCAATTCGGACGACTGGATGTACGGCGAACAAACGACCAAACCCAAGATTTTTTCGATGATTCCCGAAGTTGCATCGGGCGCATTGTACGGCTTTTGGCCGCCCCGCGATGCCATCATGGATTTGAATAAAGGTTGTTTACACATGAATTTAGCGACAGCCCATTTGGTTCACAATTACGGCGTCGCAACCGACGGGACCCCTCCCTATTTGCGCGCAAAAACGGGTAATTTCAGCTTCAAAATCAAGCGCTATGGCTTAAAAGCGGGCGATTTACGGGTGTCTTTGCGTGGCGGCTCGGCGAATGTGACGACAACGGCGGCGGTGAAAACGTTTACTTTAAATCAAATGCAAACCGCCGTCGATAGCTTGTCTTTTACCCTAAACGGCGGCATAAAAGACGGCGACGAAGTTGTCTTTTTACTGTCCGTCAACAACGGCACGTGGACGCGAACCGATACGATTCGGAAGATTTATGGCGCCCCAAATGTCCCTTTCCAACAAGCGACAATGGACATGACAGGTTTTCAAACGACCAATGGTTGGGGAACAACAAATTCTAAATATTATTCTTTTCCATCGAGTATAACCGACTCTCCGTTTGGTAGTTATAATAGTTTAGTGCCAACATCAATCACCACAACGACGCCGATTTTGATTCCTGCCAATGCCTCAAAAGCCGTTTTACGGTTTCGGACGACGTGGGAAATCGAGCCGACAAATGATTTCGTGGCGCCGAGCATTGAGGCGAATTCGAGCGGCACGTTTCAGCCAATTTGCGGAAAATTGACGCGCAATCACCCAACTTTGAATCAACCCGTTTACGACGGCAGTCAAACTCAATGGTTGGAAGAAGAATTTGATTTGATGCCTTTTGTCGGCAAAACGATTCGGTGGCGTTTTGCTTTAGAACCGAACAATTCGGTGCAAGGCGACGGTTTTTATTTCGATGATATGACCGTGAGCATTTCGACGCCGACGGAAACAGCCACGCAATTTTTGGAAGCCGACGACTTCGCCATCAGTCAAAATTATCCCAATCCAACGGCGCACGCCACGACGATTGACATAGATTTTGACCAACAAAAATCCCAAACTGCACGCCTAATTGTTACGGATATTTCAGGCAAATTAATCATCGAAAAACCCGTACAAAACGTTGACAATCAAAAGATTGTGCTAAACACCGCGGCACTATCGGCAGGCATTTATTTTTACTATTTAGACATCGATAATGGTCGAACGCGAACGCGGGCAAAACGCTTGGTAGTAGCGCAATGAGTCAATTTTCAGAAAGAAGGGACCCCTCAGTATAAGACGTCAAAAAGCCTTAAAAACGCGTGTTTTTAAGGCATTTTGACGTCTTATACTGAGGGGTCCTAAAATTGATTACTTCTTTGATTTTACGAAAAAGCAATTATATTTGCATAAAAAAGTAGATGTAATTAATGCCGATTCGACGGCTTTTTTGTTGAAAAATTTGGAAGAAATCCCCTTTGAAAATGGTGATGTTAATATTGCGCGGGCAATCGACAATACGCGTACTGATACGGTGTTTGCGCTTACTTTTGTTCAAGATAGTCTTACAATTGGCGCAAAAAGTACGCTCACTATCCCTTTCAACAAACCCATCGGTACTAACAGAGCTAACAAGCTCGACACTTTTTCAAACCGATTTAAACCACAACGTTTTGCCTATTTTGTCCCGCTTCCAAAGAAAACGGATGGTTTATTTTCGTTTAATTTTTAAGGGTGAAGTGACATTAGGACCCCTCAGTATATTAACCCCAAAATATACGTAAACGCAATATTTGTTTGATAGATAAAACAAGTTTAACTTTGCAGAAAATAATTTGAAAATGGAAGCCAATAGCTCTCCGTATTTTTTTGTTCTATTGAAATAAAAATTATAAATCTGTTTAAAGTCAAAACCAATGTTTAAATATCAAACCTACTTTGAAGAACTTAAAACACTTTGTCCGCCATCAAATTACACTGCTCAAAATAAAAATGCCTTTAGGTGGATTTTTGATGATGTAAATGATGAAAATAATTTCAAACCTGTGTTTTTCAAAAATCCTAAACGATTTAACGAAAAATCGGATGAAGCACAATGTATGGCAATGGGTTTATCTTTTTTTGACTCATTAGAAACCGCCGAACGCCGTTTTTTGCACCTAAAAAAACGATTAGGAGAGGAAGTTTCTAAAGTATTGGGTTCTCAGATAACGCAAGGGCAAATTCAAGAAGAAGATGGTGTAAGTAATGCTTCCGATATAAATGGGCATTTTACGCATCATCCTTCCATATATTTTAAATATTTTGAAAATAATAGTATTGTAAAACAATTAAGATGAAACGATTATCAGGAGTCAAAATAAATAAACTGGATTTTATTCCAATCAAACAAGGGGATTTATTGTACCACGAAGGTCCATTGTTATCCGTATTTAAAGACGCGCTTTCAGATAATTACTACTTTTACAAATGGTCGGATTGCGACGACAAAGCGCATAGATGGCTTGTGTTTAAGGTGGCGATAAAGCACTTAAAGGCGTTTTTTGATAAGCAAATATCCATTAGACAGCTTATTTTGGAGCAGCCTTTTTCTTATTTTTTGGATTTAGATACATATCTTGAACCCATCAATATTGCTTTGGTTGCTGTTGCAAATATGCCCGAAAGTTATCTTCCTGAACAAGATTCTTATTTTGAGGTAGATGATTTTGAAAGTTATGGGTTGATTTTACAAAAAGAATTGAAAGAAAGAACTTTGGCAATCGCTTGATTTTAAGATTTTAAGATTTTAAGACCCCTCAGTATAAACGCCAAAAAGCCTTGCAAACGCCCCGTTTTGCAAGGCTTTTTTTGTTGAAAAAAGAATATGTAAAAATCCCCATTCGTTAAAATTTTCCCAAAATCACGCAATGGTTTATAATAAAATTTGTCTAAACGGGTTTAAATGTTAAAATTTGCCGTTTAAAATCCACAGCAATGCATCACCAACTTTTTGAAAATCGAGCCTTTCTAAGGTTTTTCTCCACGCATAAAACGTTTCACGAAACAGCTATGAAACTAAAACAAGGAATTCTCCTGCCTCTTGTCGTGTGTTTTGTTGGCATATCAACAACTTACGCACAGCCGACCACCGTTTTTACGGAAGCCAATTTGGCTTTCAAACGCGGTATGGATTTTTACGACAAAGCGATTTACACCGCTGCGATGCAAGAATTGTACGTCGCACTCACGCAATTGCGCCCCGCCCCCGAACCCGAAGCCCGCTTACTGAGGGGTCAAGCGGAGTTATTTTACGCCAAGTCTGCCGTGAGAAGCGGACAGCCGAACGGCGAACAATTGATGCTCGATTACATCCGCAAGTACGCGCCCGACGCCGTTGCGGGGCAAGCGGCAATCGAGATGGGCGACTACTATTTTGCCAAAAATAAACCCGACAAAGCCTTGTCGTTTTACGACCTTATCGAAGGCTCGGATTTGCCCGCTTCGGAGCGCAACGAATTGTATTTCAAGCGCGGTTACGCCTTGTTTACCCAAAAGAAATTCAGGGATGCCAAAGGCAATTTCTCGAAAATCAAGGACGACAAGGACTCCAAATATTACAACGAAACGAACTATTACTACGGCGTTTGCGCGTTTTTTGAGAACAATCTCGAAGAAGCATCACGCAGTTTTCAACGCATTCAAAGTTCAAAGCAATACGCGGCGGTTGTGCCTTCGAGCATCGTTCAGATTTACGCCGCACAGCGCGATTGGAGCAACACAATCAATTCGGGTTTGCGCGCTTTGGACGATTCACGCGTGAAAAATCGCCCGCAAATCAATCAATTAATCGGTCAAGCGTATTTTGAACAAAAGAAATATGACCAAGCCGAAAAATTCTTGTTAGAAGCCGCAAGTGGCAACGCACCGATGCGGACGGAAGATTACTATCAGTTGGGTTTTTGTCAACACCGCACGCAACGGTACGCCGAAGCGGCGCGTTCGCTCGAGAATTTGAGCGGTCAAAACAGCAAATTGGCGCAACACGGTTTGTACCTTTTGGGCGATTGCTATTTGAGAATGGGCGAAAGATTGAAAGCAAAAAACGCTTTTTCGTTGGCATCGCGCATGAATTTCGACCCCTCGGTACAGGAGGAAGCGCAGTGGAATTACGCCAAATTAGCGTATGAATCGAAGCAAACGCAGGAAGCCGTTGACGCTTTACAGGCCATCCCGCAGTCGTCGAAAAACTATGGCGAAGCGCAAAATTTGTTGTCGGAAGTGTTGTTGCAAACGCGTGATTTTGACGCGGCTTTGGCGATTATCAACAAATCGGGCAATAAAACGCCCCGTTTGCGCGAAGCGGCTCAAAAAGCGGCGACTTATCGGGCGATGCAGTTGATGCAAGGCGGCGATGTGAACGGCGCGAAGGGCTATTTTGAGCGCTCGCTTGCCGATGCACCTGATGCGGTGACGAAAGGCATTGCGAATTATTGGTTGGGTTATATCAATTATGAGCAAAAAAATTATGATGTGAGTGCGCGGTATATGGGCAGCTTTTTGACGATTGCCAAAACAACTTCTGGCTTGCCTGCGGAGTCGTCGGTTTACACGGCGAATTACATTCAAGGGTATAATTTTTTGAAACAAAAAAACTATACGTCGGCGCAACAATATTTTCAAGAAGCCGTGAATGGTATCAAAAGAGATTACGATTATATTAGCTCCGATAACGTGAAAAATCAGATTTTGGGCGACGCGACTTTGCGCCTCGGCGATTGCAATTTCAAACGCAATAAATATGACGAAGCGATTAAATATTACGATGAAGCCATTAATAAAAATTATTCTGGGTTCGTCTATGCGTTGTTCCAAAAAGGCGTTATTCAAGGCTTGAAAGGCAATAATATTGAGAAGATAATTGCGCTTGAAAAACTAACGAATAGCTATCCGAATTCGGAATACGCGGCAATTTCTTTATTGGAAATTGGTTCTACTTACCTGAGCCTCAATCAGTTAGACAAAGCACAAGACGCTTTGAATAAGGTTGTGGCCAATTTTAAAGGCAAGCCAGAAGTCGTTCCTGCATTGTTGAAATTGGGTTTGATTGCTCAAAACAAAGGCAACAACGAGCAAGCGATTTCTTATTACAAACAGGTGTTCTACAACAGTCCGAACGCTGTGGATTCTAAAGCGGCTTTGGAACGTTTACAAGATATTTACGTCAATGATTTGGGTAAACCAGATGAATATTTTGCCTTTTTGCAAACCATTCCCGGTTACAAACCAGACCAAATCGAGCAAGAAGCCGTCACGTATCGCGCGGCTGAAGTGCAGTACGAACAGGGCAATTACGACCGTGCGATTACCAGTTTTACGAGTTATTTAGGACGTTTCCCGAATTCGGCGAACACGATGTCGGCTTATTATTATCG
>JAYUKJ010000664.1:0-38818 GCA_043764555.1 Saprospiraceae bacterium | reverse complement strand
TAATAGCGGTCGAATTTATTCGACCGAAAATATATATTAAATGCGCTCATTTAGAAGTATTGCCATCTCAATTGGCGTCGCAATTTTGAAGCGACCTTATTCGATTTGCTACCCATTTTTTGCTTTAATTATTGCCGCAACTTGGCTGGTTCGCGATAATTTTTTCTTTTGGGACACCATGCAATTGGCGTCGCAACACGCCCATTTTTTCTACGAAAACACTCATTTTTCGACCTTTCTGCTGCCCGACGACATGGACTCTGGACATCCACCGACTTTCGGTTTTTATTTGGCTTTGATGTGGAGATTATTTGGTAAATCGTTGACAGTGAGTCATTTATCCATGTTGCCTTTTTTGATTGGGAGTATTTGGCAAGCGTGGAAATTGGGCGAAAAAACGGTGGGCGAGGGTTGGACTTTGTGGTTTTTGTTGTTGCTTTCCGTTTGTCCCGTTGTCGCTGGCCAAGCGGTTTTGGTGTCGCCCGACATTGCTTTATTGTTCTTTTTTTTAATGGCGTTAAATGCTATTTTTGACGCCAATGATGCCAATAATTCTAATGATTTTAATGATTCTAATGATTCCAAATTCTATTTTGATTCGCAATTAGCTATCGCAATTTTAGGTTTATCGGCAATAAGTATGCGCGGAATGATGGTCGTTTTTGCTTTATTTATCTTCTATTTTTTAATTAAAATTAATTATTTTAAATTATTAGTCATTCATTCAAAAATGGATTTTAATTTAATTAAAAACAGCTTAAAAGTAATTAAATTTAAGTCATTTTTAACTCAATTAACTAATGAAAATGAATTAAAAACAACTGAAATTAATAGTGAATTAATAATCAATAAAAGCGCTACAAACATAAATGAATCATCGACAAACATAAATGAATCATCGACGAATAGTAATTCAGAATTGAATGAATTAGCAATTAGTAAAAATGATTTAGGAGCGTCTAAAATTAATTTTGAATTTTTAATTTTTAATTCAAAAGGATCCCTCAGTATATGGCATAAAATGACATGTCGAAAATCGGAAAAAGGCATTTTTGCGCTATTTTCACCATTTTTAATGGGTATTCTGTTTGCTTTTAGCTTTTTATTGTATCATTTCACGCAAAAAGGTTGGATTGGTTTTCACGCTAATTCGCCTTGGGGACTGGCTTTTGAGCGCGTCAATGCGCTGGGTTTCATTAGAAATAGCGCGATTTTAATGTGGCGATTGATTGATTTTGGTCATTTGTTTTTATGGTTAATTTGCATTTATGGATTAATTAAAAATAAAGAAAAAACATTCCCAATAACGCGCATTTTGATTGCACTTTTAGTAATACTTTTAATTGTTTTAACGCCCACTTTATTAATCCACAAAGGCTTATTAGCGCACCGTTATTTGATGCCAATTTATGTCGTTTTAATTCTCTTAACCACCAAGATAATATCGGATTTAAAAAACCACAAACGGCAATTAATCGTAGCTTTTATGGCGTTAATGGGTTTGGCATCTGGCAATTTTTGGGTTTATCCGCAGCCGATTTCGACG
This sequence comes from Saprospiraceae bacterium, assembly GCA_043764555.1. Classification (GTDB taxonomy): domain Bacteria; phylum Bacteroidota; class Bacteroidia; order Chitinophagales; family Saprospiraceae; genus JAAFJT01. The sequence continues at coordinate 37,272 of JAYUKJ010000664.1, read as the reverse complement.
GGTTGGGACGCCACTTTGGCGCATTTGCCTTATTACGCATTGCGCCGCGAAATGCTGCAATTCATTGATAGTCAACGGATTAATTACGCCGACATTGGCACCGCTTTTCCCAATCAACGCGATTTTGAAACAATGGACTTGAAAAAAAGGGACTCCCGTGAAGGCGGTACAGGCTCCTCAGTACAAAACCATTTTTCGACCTATGATTTCACTAAAAACCGTTTTATTTTTTATTCAAATGTCTTTAATGAATTTTCCGACGCTGAATTAATTGAATTAAAAACGAATTGGCAACCCATAAAAACGCTTAAACGCGGACAAGTTAACGTCATTCTTTTTGAAAAAAAATAAACCACATTGACGGAAAATTGTTAGAGTAGAAAGAGATTGAGCAGCTTTCAAAAAATTGCCCAAGCTGAATATTTAACTGCGCAAATACCGATTTGCTTTTTTTAAATCTTTTAATCAAGATGGGTAGAGAAGACCGACCTTTTTTACTACTTTTGCGGTCGCAGCGAGAAAATAATCGCGGCGAAACTAAATGTAAACGTCTATAATTATTTGATTATCAATTATTTACGTGACACTATACTTTTAACTATTGAACTTAAAATTTCTAAAACGAAACTACTTTGGCACTCATTAAATCAATCTCGGGCATCAGAGGCACGATTGGCGGGAACTACGGAAATGACCTGACACCACAAGACATTGTTGAATGTACAGCCGCGTTTGGCACTTGGATTTTGAACAATCGCCCCGAAAAAACGCAAAAAGCGAAGGTCGTTATTGGCCGCGACGCCCGTATGTCGGGTGCAATGGTGAGTCAATTGGTCGTCAATACGCTCATTTCGTTGGGTATTGACATCGTGGATTTGGGACTTTCAACGACCCCGACCGTCGAAATTGCCGTCACTGCCGAGAAAGCAGACGCTGGCATTATCCTTACCGCAAGCCACAATCCGAAGGAATGGAACGCTTTAAAATTGCTTAATGCTAAGGGTGAATTTATTTCTGCCGAAGACGGTGCGGCGTTTTTAGCGCTCATCGAACAAGGAACAATTGCTTACGCAGACGTTGAAGAATTGGGTGTTTATCGGACCGATGATACGTACATTCAGAAACATATTGACTTAATTTTTAACCTACCACTCGTTGACGTTAAATTAGTTAAATCAAAAAACTTCCGCGTTGCCGTTGATGCCATCAATTCGACTGGCACGATTTCTATCGTTCCACTTTTAGAACAAATGGGTTGTACAGTCTTTGTTATCAACGAAGAAATGACGGGTAATTTTGCTCACAATCCCGAGCCGCTTCCTGCACATCTCAACGAATTGGCGCGTACGGTTGCGTCGCAAAAAGCGCATTTGGGCATCGCCGTTGACCCCGACGTTGACCGTCTCGCGTTTGTTTGCGAAGACAGCGAAATGTTTGGCGAGGAATACACGTTGGTGGCGATTGCGGATTATATTTTGCGAAATACGCCCGGCAATACCGTATCAAATTTGAGTTCGACGCGTGCTTTGCGCGATGTGACGGAAAAACACGGTGGCCGATACGAAGCAGCAGCCGTTGGCGAAGTGAATGTGGTGACAAAAATGAAGGAAATCAACGCTATTATTGGCGGAGAAGGCAACGGCGGCGTCATTTATCCTGAGTTGCATTACGGTCGTGATGCGCTCGTTGGCGTGGCTTTGATGTTGACTTCTTTGGCACAATTCGGTAAGCCACTGTCTTTTATGAAGAAGCGTTTTCCTGAATATGTTATTGCAAAGAAAAAACTGGATTTGCCGCAAGGCGTCAACGTCGATGATTTGTTGAATGATTTGGATAAAAAATACGCTTTGATGAAATCGTGCAGCCGCAACAGAATTGACGGTTTGAAGATTGATTTCAACGACGGTAACTGGATTCATATGCGCAAATCGAACACCGAACCGATTATTCGGATTTACGCCGAAAGCAGTTCAGAAGTGATTGCCGACAATTTGATTAACAAAATTAATCGCGACATTTACGAGATTTTGAATCAAGAAACGGAGGCGTAATTTTTTAAGTGAAAAATGAAAAGTGATAAATGAAAAAGCCGACTAAACGTATTTGTTTAGTCGGCTTTTTCATTTTCACTTTTCGTTTTTCACTTTTCATTTTCACTTAAAAAGGACCCCTCAGTATAAAAGGCATTTTCTCTTGTTTTTGAACAATTAATTAATAATTTAACTATAAGATTAATTTATAATCAATTGATAAACGCGTATTTTATGTGAATTAGAAACCTGAAACCTAAATTATTTACTCACCAAAATTTTGCTCAATTCCTGCGGCTTTGCTGGGTCGGTGACGTCAAATTGGAACAAACCATCACTGCCAATGACCATAACAATCCGTTTTTTATTGAATTCGTAGGCAATCACGTCGAAGGTTTCAAAGCCCGTAATGTGCGCTTTTAGGTTTTTGTCAATGGTCATTTTGTCTTTCGCATCGTAAATTTTCAAACCCTCATCGCAGATGTACAACATATCGTCCCAAACGGATAGACCCTTCGGCGATTTCATCGGATAGGCTTTAACGAGGGTCGGATTTGTGAGGTTTTTGATGTCAATAATTGACAATTGATTGACACCCATTCGACAATTCGTACCGCTGCGGAGGGTGATAAAAGCTGTTTCGTTTTCCACAACCACGGGGTCGCACGCAAACGCATGAGCAAATCTGCTCAACTGAACGGGGAGGTTCGGATTGGTCACACTGTAAATGTACATACCCGTTGTGGAGCCGATAAAAAGCTTGTCTTTGTAAGGAAACAGCGTCTCAATATCCCACGCAACGGTGTTGGTTGCGACGAGCAATGGGCAATCTAAACGGTTGAGGCTGAACGTTTTAAGTTGAGAACGGTCAATGGTATAGAAATTATTGCCGCTAAAAGTGAAGCGCGCAAATGAGCCGCCGACACCCGCTGGTGCGCCGCCCGTTGAACCATTTGTCGAGAAAGCACCCGTCGATTTATTCGACAAATCATTGCGTGCTTCAAAAACAGTATTGCCCGACTTGAACCAACCGCCACCGTAATTAGTGATACTTGGGTCGTTGCAATCCAATTTTACAGTTGTTTTTTGCGGCACGTAATCTACCAAAAAACCGAGTTGCGGGTTGTTGAAATACGCGGACGCAAAGGTGGATTCGGCGCGGCACGTTACTTTCGGATTCGTAATTGTCGAAATGTCAATGGTGATTAAATCCGTATAATTATCGGCGTATAAAAAGTCGCCTTTTACGGCCATATCCACGTTGCCGCCGATGCTGATGAAACCCACATTTTTGGGTGCCGAAGGATTGCTGTTGTCAATGACGTGAATGCCTTGTTTTAACTCATTTACAAGGATATATTTGTCATAAAAGTAAATTTTTCCCGTGTTTTTAAGCGGTTGAGCGGCTTTATACTGAGGGGGTGTGCGCATTTCGGCCGACGTTTTATAGACGGGATTCCACTGCGTGTAAGTGCCGCTACCTGCGCATTTATCTTCCAAACAAGCGGAAAATGAGAGGGTGAATAATGCCAAAAGCATCAAAATGGGTTGAATGTTCTTTTTCATCTTACTTCTATTTTTAATTGTTTTATCCACTAATTCCCGTCGATTAACGCGGATTACAGTTAGTTTTAATTGTTAATGTGTATTAATTCGCGACAATAAGTGGACAGTTAATTCATTATTTTTATCTAAAAACGTTTTCCTAAAAGACGCAGAAGGGTAGGGCAAAGGTTGGGTAAAGGTTGAAACAAATGCGTTTTGGTTGATAAGTTCAAAATAAGACCCCTCAGTATAAACGGCATTTTTCCATTAAAAAAGCCATTCAAACACAACGTTTGAATGGCTTTTTTGATTGGGAATTATCTATTTACAACACACTATAAACCAATTGCGGAAACACGCCCAAAACCAATAAAATACCGCAACCCAAGACAATCAACAAGGTTTGCAGCGCGTCGGCTTTTACGGAGGACCCCTCAGTGTTGTCGTGAAAATATAGCGCAATGATGAGTTTGAAATAGTAGTAAACGCCGACTAAGGACATCGCTATCGCAAACAAAACCAACCACAAATAGCCGTTTGAAATGGCGTTGGCGAATAGAAAATACTTCGCCATAAAACCCGATAAAGGCGGAATGCCCGCCATGGAGAGCAAGGAAACGGTCAAACCAACTGCCAAAATTGGACTGGATTTGCCGAGTCCGTCGAAAGCGGAAATATTCATCGACCCCGTTGATTCGGAGACCAAATAAATCACCATGAAAGCGACAATTGTGGCTACGGAATAAGACGCCGCGTAGAATAAAATCGAATTATCAGAATCGCCGTTTGCGCACAAAACCGCCATTAACATATAACCTGCGTGTGAAATTGACGAAAAAGCCAACATCCGTTTGGCGCTGTTTTGAGCCACCGCCGCGACGTTGCCAATCAACAAAGTCAAGACAATCATGCCCGCCATAATGTCTTGCCACATACCGCCGACGGTTGAAAAACAGACGGAAAATAAGCGAAATAGCGCGGCAATTGCGGCAGTTTTGACAATAGTTGCCATAAAAACTGTTACGGGTGTCGGTGCGCCTTCATAGACATCGGGCGCCCAAAAATGGAAAGGTGCGGCCGAGACTTTGAAACCCATGCCAATCAACAACATGATAATGCCAACCAAAACCATCGAGTTTTCCGAACCTTTCATCACCACTTCGCGGATGCGCATGATGTCGAAACTGCCCGAAACGCCGTACATTAGGGCGATGCCAAAGAGCAAAAATCCCGATGCAAAAGCGCCCATCAAAAAATATTTAAACGCCGACTCACTCGATTTTATGTCGTCTTTGCTGCTGCCCGCGAGGACGTACATCGACACTGAAAGGATTTCAACGCCGATAAAAAGCATCACCAAATTTGTGTAAGATACCATAACGAGCGCGCCCGTCAAGGAGAAGAAAACCAACGCAAATCGGTCGGTTGTGATGGTAATTTTTGAGAAGAAATCGTCGGACATCATGAACCACATCAACGCCGTACAGCACATCACAATCATGAAGCCTAAGGCATAGTTGTCAATTTGCATCATGCCGTAGATGTTTTGATTGAAATCCCAATCAAAAATACTCCATGAAATCGTCATGGCGAGTCCAAATAGTGCCAACGGAAAGACCAATTTCCGAAGGTTGAACATATCGGCGAGCATCGTAAAAACGCCTGTGAGCGAAAGCGTCAATAATTCTTTCATAAAATTCTAATTTTTTGTCGAGGAGAAGACCCCTCAGTATATTGGCTATTTTTTAGCTAATTATGCGAATAAAATGTTCTGTGAGTCAGTCTAACTGAGTTATGATGACGTCGCCAGAAACTTGAACAAGTTTTCCCGTTGCTGAATCCATAAAGTAGTAAATTTTCGATTTACTATCTGATTCAACCTTGTCTGAACTTGTGTATGTGCGGATGATTTGACCAGCCGAAATAACTTCGATTTTATATTTTTTGCCGTACCCAAACTTTTGCGTACGCGACGTGTCCGTACATGAATAAACAAAAAGCGTGAAAAACGTAAGAAAAAATAACGATTTCATTGAATTAGGATTGAAAATGTGAAAAAACCCGAAAAATACTGAGGGGGTTCCAAAATGCGATTTCTTATGATTTATTTCTAAATTTTTCGGGCAATTCGGTTACTAAGTAGGTCAACATATTTAATCGCTACTTTTTATGGAATGCATAGGCACATAGAACACATATAAATGTTTGAAAATCAATTAGTTAAAACTATGCATCCTACTGTGTCTATGTGTTTCAAAAAGTGTCGATTATATGTGTTGAACTACTTATATCGCCGTTCGGTAATTCATAAAAGAATTTACCACGATACGAATACACGTTTGGGACGCCTTTTTGACGATTTTCCTCTTGGGCGTCTTTTATGGCTTCATTAAATAATTTAGAATGTAAAGAAGCCTCTTGATAGAGTTTTAAGTTACTAAGTTTATTGACTTTCATTGTTTAATATCTTTTAGAAATAAGTCAAAAATATCTTCATGTTCCACGATATAATCTTCATTTTCTCCAATTGCAATTCTCGGAGATTCTGCCGTTTCATTGTAGTATAATTCCCATGATGTAAGAAGGAATTTGCAACTGTTCCAAAAATTATTTTTACTCCTGTAGTAACGTCTAATCACATCTTCATCAGGAATGAAATGTCCGCCTTTCTTAACTCGACCATTAATGCGTTGAATACAAGTTTGCGGGTTATCTAAAAAAATATACAGTAGTTTGACTTCTTGACTTTGGCTAAAGTTCTTTGTAGATTCCATTCTAATTTTAGCCTATCGTTTTCATCATTTTTTAACCTTTGAAATTCTTTAATGAGGTAAATTTTGAATTCTGCACTTATCCACATCCCGAATTCAAACGCAATATCTTTGTGAGCGTAAGTGCCACCATATCTGCCTGTAGTCGCTTTTAGACCAATTGCATTTGGCTTTTCAACCCATTTTTTAACACTTACTTTGTAACTATTTAATCCTGCTTGACTTTTAATTATGGCGAATTCGCCATAATTAAAAGTCAAGCAGGATTGTAAATTTTCTCCCAAACCCCTAAGAATTCAACAGTATTCCTATTTCTAAGCCAATCTGAAATAAAAAAATCACCGTCTTTTGCTTTTAGCATATCAGTCAACGAAATGTAGTCACTTTCATTCGCCTGAATAATAGTGATTTCTGTCCCTTCTACTGTTATTGTTTTATTTTTAGCCATTTATTTAAGTATTAGATATGGATAGCTGAAAAATTATCATTAAAAACCGTTTTATACTGAGGGGTCCTTCTCAATTGTATTTGAGAATTCATTCGCAAATACAGTTACTCGCCCAAAAGTCCCGTTTGAAACACTTTAATCAGCTCCTCAACCGCAGGATTTGCAATATCCAACAATGGTTTTGGATAAACGCCGAACAAAATAACCAAGCCAGCAATGACGAATAAAACCGTTTTTTCTGTCATATCTAAGTCCTTGAATCCTTCGGTTGTGGCGTTTGTTTCGCCCAAAATCATGGATTGATAGCTGCGTAACATATAAACGGCGCCTAAAATAACGGTCAATCCCGCAACGGCTGCCATCCAAAAATTGTATTGAAAAATGCCGTTTATCAACAAAAATTCGCCGACAAAACCGTTCGTAAGCGGCAACGCAACCGAACCGAGCATGATGATTAAAAACATCAACGAAAACTGCGGTGCCACGCCGCGAATACCGCCCAAAGAAGCAATATCGCGCGTTTTTGTTCGCTCCATAATTATTTCGCAAATGAAGAACAAACCGACCACGTTAACCCCGTGTGCGACCATCTGAATTAAGCCGCCAACGACGCCTTCGCTGTTCATTGCGCGGGTTGACATCGACAGGATGCCCGCCGAGATTAAACCGACGTGAGCGATTGAGCTGTAAGCAATTAAACGTTTGTAATCTTTTTGATACATCGCAATTAAGGACGCGTAAACGATGCCGATAATCGACAAAATCATGGCGGTCATTGCCCAAGAATCGCATCCTTTAGGCACCAACGGCATGAGCCACCGAATGAGTCCGTAAGTACCCATTTTGAGCATAATGCCTGACAAAAGCATCGTGCCTGTCATCGGTGCCGTCACGTAAGTATCGGGCTGCCAAGTGTGGAACGGAAAAATGGGCATTTTAATCGCAAAGGCAATAAACATCGCCCAAAACACCCAACCTTGCTGTTCACGCGTCATGCGTTGCCCCGCGGCGTAGAGGTCGTTGATGAGAAACGAGTGGTCGCCGGGCGTGCCGAAATAGACGAAAAGCAAGCCTGCGAGCATGATGAGTGAGCCTGCGAGCGTATAAACGAAGAATTTGAACGTGATTTTACCCCGATTTTCGCCGCCGTAAATCAAGCAGATAAAGTAAATTGGAATCAACGCCAATTCCCAAAAAATGTAAAATAGGAAGCCGTCCATCGCCGTAAAAACGCCGACGAGTGCCATTTGCATCAAAAAAATGAGGCTGTAAAACTTGCCCGTGTAGTAGCCTTTTGACGAAGCGGTGACGATTAGAGGCATCAAAACGGTGGTCAACAGGGTCATCAAAAACGAAATACCGTCCATATTGACCGCGAAATGCGCACCAAACGGCAACCACGGCACGTCGAGAGCGAGTGCCGAAGGATGTGATTGGAAAATCGAAGCGGCATAGCCGAAAATGCCCAATTCCGCCAAAGCGAGGTAAAAAGCGGTTAATTCTGCGCGTTCATGCTTAGTAAAAAGCATAATCAAGGCGGCAACAAGCGGGAAGAATATGAGTAAAGCAGTTAGCATAAATGATATATCTTTATTTTATAGTCGAAATTTCCGTAAAATACTGAGGGGTCTTATTGAATTCCAAATTCCAAATTCCAAATTTCAATCTGGAATCTGGAATCTGGAATCTGGAATCTCCCATTTTCGCCGCAAACTTAGCAATAAGTTTTGAGATGCAAATAATATTTGGCAATCCGATTTTTACAAAAGGTGAATGTCGGGTTTGAAACGGTTGAAATGTCTTTTTTTGACGCTTTATACTGAGGGGTCCTAAATTCGGATAAAGATTGTGTTAAAGTTTTAATTTATCGCCGATTGAACGAAATAAAATGTCTAATTTTAGGGCGTCAAAAACAATTCTTTCCACACGTTAAAAATTAATGCAAATGAAAAAAACAGTTCTCCATTACGGCGTTTTTTGCGCAGCTTTCCTCTCTTTTTCTTCTTGCGAAGAAATAATAATTCAGACGCCCGTTTCAACAAAAATTGCGGACAACAACAAGGACTACCGAGTCGCTTTTCTGTTTGAACACGACGGTTGCAAAGTCTATCGTTTTTTCGACCGCGGCGAGTCCATTTATTTCACGAGCTGCAATGGCGAAACCATGAAGGCACAAACCGACACGACGGGCGTGAAACGGATGCAAGTTATTAATAAAAATAGACCGTAAATTGTTGGTAATGAACGATTTATCTTTATAATTACGGCTTCAGATAAAGGACAATTCAGCCAATTGATTTCAAAGAATTAAGCAGCGTTTTTAAGCTAAAAATGGGACTTTTGGTATTTATACTGAGGGGTCCTATTTTTTTTGGGTTCGCGTGCGCCATTGATACTTCGTTTTTTATTGCCCAAAAAAATAGGTGCATTTATTTTCTGAAATAAAACGACCTTTGCGCTCGAAAAATGTAAAAATTTAGGCGCCAAACGCGCCATTTAACAGTTAAAAGGCTTTAAATTAGAAATTTTTGAAATTAGAAATAATATGAAATTAGTTGCTAAAACCTTCGCAGGATTGGAGGAAGTGCTTGCGGAAGAAATACGTGCTATCGAAGGCGCGACGGAAGTAGAAATCACAAAACGCGGCGTTTTGTTTGAAGGCGATAAGCGCGTTTTGTACCGCGTAAACCTCGAATGTCGGACGGCTTTGCGCGTTTTGTTGCCAATTCACGGCTTCAAATCGTCGAATGAAGCGTCGTTTTATCGAAAAATGCGCGATATTGATTGGTGGGAAATTATGGACGTTGACCAAACTTTTGCCGTCGATGCGGTCGTTCGGTCGTCGATTTTTCGCCATTCACATTACATTGGTTTGAAAACTAAGGACGCGATTGTTGACCAATTTCGAGATAAATTGGACAAGCGACCGAGTGTGAACACGGAGCAGCCTGATATACGCATTAATGTGCATATCCACGAAGATGAAATCATCGTTTCTTTGGATGCGTCGGGCGAATCGCTGCATCGGCGCGGCTATCGGCAACAGGCCGTTGAAGCGCCTTTGAACGAAGTTTTGGCGGCGGGCATGATAAAATTGTCGGGTTGGACGGGTCAAACGGACTTCACAGACGCGATGTGCGGCGGCGGAACTTTGCTTACGGAAGCGGCTTTGATTGCTGCAAATAGGCCCCCTCAGTATCGGCGAACCCATTTCTGTTTTAAGCAATGGCAGGATTTTGATAAGGCACTTTATGACGATATTTTAAGCACGCACGCGGCGCAAGAAGTTGATTTTCAATGTCTTATCTCGGGTTCGGATTTTGATGGGCGCGCGGTTCGTATTTCAGAAAAAAATATTGAAGCCATCGGTTTTAAAGATAAAATTCAGGTGCAACGCGGCGATTTTTTCAATCGAAAACCGCCCATTACTGAGGGGTCCGTCTTGATGATAAATCCGCCTTACGATGAGCGTTTGGAATTGGACGACGCCGTTAAATATTACAAAACAATCGGCGATTCCTTAAAACAGAATTGGAAAGGCGTAACGGCGTGGGTTTTTACGGGCAACTTGGAAGCGGCTAAATTTATTGGCTTGAAACCACGCCGTAAAATTCATTTGTTCAATGGACCTTTGGAATGTCGTTTATTGAAATTTGAAATGTATTAAAATAGACCAATCTGTGGTCTATTTTGAATGTATATATAGTCATTAAAAACGTAATAAAACTATGAAAAAAATAACAACGCTATTCATCTTTTTATGCCTTTCACAACTCGGTTTTTCGCAAGGTTGGTTGCGTCAATACGCCGATTCTGTTACGAATACCGCGTCTTCGCTCCGTTTGTGGGACGTTGTTCAGACGCCCGACAACGGCTATTTGTCCGTCGGAACGGCCGATTATGCGTCAAATATTACGAACGACCGCGCCATTATCGTCAAAACAGACGCGGAAGGTCGAACGACTGCGCGTTATATGAAAGTATTTCCGCATAAGCGTTTGGCGTTGGTGAAAACGACGGGCAACCAGATTTTTGCTTATTCGGATTATTTTTATCCCGCTTTGCTGAAATTAGCCAATAATGGCGACGTTGTTTGGCGAAAAGACCTTGCCGCGACGTTGAATATGCAATTAAACGCCATAAAATCTTCAAAAGACGGTAATTTACTCGCCTTTGGTTCAGCCAATTTCAAATCCGTGCTTTGCAAATTGAACACGAACGGCGATACACTTTGGCGCCGCGTGTTGCCGATTAATTCAACGCCGCCTTACGCGGATTTCGTCGAAGACACAAACGGAGACATTCTATTTGTTACGGCGGGCAGTGGCGGGAACATTTTTTTGAAGCTAAATGCAGCAGGAAATACGCTCATTGCGCCCTTAATAATGGTGACTGGAGCGGACGATTTTGGGCAAGTGCGGGGTTTGAGACGGCTATCGAATGGCGATTTTCAGTACATTTATAACACATTCAGAATCGGCGGTTATGCGCAAAAATGCACGAAAACTGGTCAATTTCTCGCTTCAACCTACATTAATGGCGAAATTTTGCGGGAAGGTAACCTCATTTTGCCAACGCGAGACGATGCTTACATTACGTTAAAAGCCTATAATAGAGGAAGGTCTGACGGCGACCATCACGGATATGATTTTTTTAAAATAAGACAGTCCGCGGATTCCATAAAAGTGGAGTGGACAAAAACGCATTTGGATTACGTAATTGGGCGGCAATACGCCGATATTTTCAAAATATTGGAGACCGTTGACAAGGGTTTTATCGCCTGCGGCATGGATTCCGTCTATGAAAGGCGGCGGGCGATGCTGCTAAAAGTGGATTCGGCGGGTTTGGTTTACAGCAAAACCATCAGAGGACGCGTTGTGGGCGACCGAAATGCCGATTGTCGGGTTCAAACGACCGATTTGACATTGCGAAATATGCTCATAAAAGCCGACGGAGGCTCTGCCGAAAAAGTTTTTTATGCGACAACCGACGCGGCGGGAAACTACGAAATGCCCGTCGATACGGGGCGTTATCGGCTCTCCGTGGCGAACGTTGACAGCGTTTACAGAAGTTGTTTCCCTGATTCTATCATTGATTTTCCGAACGATGTGGCGCTTAGAACCTACGATATGCCGCTAAAAGCCGAGAAATTTTGCGCCAAAGCGGAGGTCAACATCGGCACGGGTTTGCTGCGCCGCTGTTTCGACAACACCTACCGCATCGACTATTGCAACAAGGGAACGCTGCCGCTGCAAAACGGCTATATTGATTTGATGCTCGATACGGCTTTGATTTTTCAGTCTTCAAGTCTGCCCGTTTTGACGCAATCGGGTCGGAAAATTCGTTTGGCGGTCGGCAATTTAGACGTTTTTGAATGCAAAAATGCCGCGTTCGTCGCGCGCGTGACCTGCGACACCCCCTCAGTATTAGGGCGAACTTTGTGCGTCGAAGCGCATATTTATCCCGACACAACTTGCCCGACTTGGCCCAATGCGAACGTCGCAACAAACGCCGTTTGCAGCACGGATTCGGTGCGTTTGAGCGTGCAAAATACGGGTCGAAAAGCCACGACAACGCCCGTAATATACACCATTTTGGCTGATAACACGGCAATTTCACGCGGACAAATCAATTTAGCCGTCAACGCGCGTCACACGATTTCGATGCCTCGAAACGGACGAACTTACCGCATTCAAGCCACACAAGAGCCTAACGCGCCGCTCAATAAAAAACCGACGGCGTTTGTGGAAGGCTGCGGTCGGAACAGTCAAGGCGGCATTAGTTTAAATTACGTTAATGTGTTTGACAAAAACGACGGGGATGCATTCGTTTCTACGCATTGCCAAGTAGTCGTCGGTTCTTATGACCCTAACGACAAAGAGGGTTTGCCGCTTGGCTACGGCACACAGCGTTCTATTGAGCCAAATCAAGACATAGAATACAGAATTCGCTTCCAAAATACGGGAACTGACACGGCTTTTACGGTCGTTTTGCGCGATACTTTGAGTCCGTTTTTGGCCGTCGAATCGGTCGAATTTGGCGGGAGTAGCCATCCGTATCAAGTGGAAGTTCTCGACAAAAAAGTGCTGAAATTCACGTTTAACAACATTCTTCTGCCCGATAGTTTTGTCAATGTCGTGAAATCCGTTGGCTTCGTCAAGTTCAGAATTAAGCAGAAAAAAGACGTGGTTTTGGGCGCAAAAATCCATAATTCGGCGGGTATTTATTTCGATTTCAATGAGCCAATTATTACAAATCGCACTTTACACACGGTTGGTAAAAACTTTATTATCTCCGCAACTGTTGATAAACAGTTGACGGACAACGTTTTAATTAAGGTTTATCCAAATCCGTTTAGCGATAGAGCCACGTTTGAAGCCGAAAATCTGAATTATACTGAGGGGTCCTATTTTGAGGTTTATAACGCCGTCGGCCAAACAGTGCGCCGCGAAAAAATACAGTCCAATCGATTTGAATTTGAACGAAAAGCACTCACGCAGGGCATCTATTTTTTCAAAATTACGGAGGGTTTAAAAATCGTTGGTTCCGGGAAATTGGTGATTCAATAGTTGTAAATCTCATCGGATTATGTTAACAAGAATTTTTGTCGAATTTTACAAATTACACGAATTTTTCACCTCTAATAATTCGTAAAACTCGACAAAATTCGTGTTAAAATTCGTTAGTATAAATCAGGCTTACGGCTTATAAATTCTCCTTAAAAGCGCTTATGAATCCTCCTTAAAAACGCTTATAAATCCTCCTTAAAAACGCTTATGAATCCTCCTTAAAAACGCTTGTAAATTCTGATTAAAAACACTTATAAATTCTGATTAAAAACACTTATAAATTCTCCTTAAAAACGCTTATAAATTCTTATTAAAAACACTTATAAATTCTCTTTAAAAACGCTTATAAATTCTCCTTAAAAACACTTATAAATTCTACTTAAAAACACTTATAAATTCTGATTAAAAATACTTATAAATTCTAATTAAAAACGCTTGTAAATTTTAATTAAAATGACTGTAATTAAAACTGTTTTTACGGCTTTTTTATGCCTTGTTTTCTGTCAGTTGACGACTGCTCAGATAGGTTTGTCGCTTGATAAATTGGCAGCCGAACGGCGTTCAGTTTCACAAAAAGGGACCCCTCAGTATAAAAGCCTTTTTTTGACAAAAAAGACGTTAAAAATCGTTGACAATCAAGTAATTAGCGCCAATAAGCCTAAGCAAATGCCGTCCATTTTCAGCGTTGAAGCCATGCCTTTCTTTTGCAAAATTGAATATAAAATGGGTTTAAATAAGAAATTACCCATCAAATTTAGACTCGGCGATGTGCAGTATGTGGACGAATTAGAAGGGAAACGTTAAGTGGAAAATTATAAGTGAAAAATGAGAAATAAATGAGGTAAAAAATGATAGATTAATTAAGAAAATATACGCCATTAAACGTCCTAAATTTAATTAGAAAATCAATTAAATTTAGTTGAATTAAATAGGCAGTAAATCATTGATTTTAATTCAATTAAACGTCCTAAATTATTCTTGGAAAACAAGTAGTTTTAATGCGCATTAAATGCATTAACGATTCCTTAAAATGAACCATTTTTAATTAGAACTAAGGGGTTATCATTATTTGCAAATTCACCATTTTCTAAGCCAATTTAAGAACAAACTTTTTTAATAAAAATACCTGTTATCCAAGATGTTTAATAAACTCTTTTCCACCATTTTCTGCCTTCTTTTGGCATTGCCCGTTTTCTGTCAAACGCCTCGAAAATGCGGCACAACGCACGCGCATCAACAAATGATTAAGCGCGACCCTTCCGCACTTGTGCGCAAAGAATCGCTCGAACGGGCGACGAATGCGTGGCGGGCGAACAATCCGAATGCGGCTCAAAATCGCGCCGTTGTGACGATTCCCGTTGTCGTTCATGTGGTCTATCGAACGACGGCCCAAAACATTTCCGACGCGCAAATTCAGTCTCAAATTGCGGTTTTGAACCGCGATTATCGCAAATTGAACACCGACGCCAGCAACGTTCCGACGGTTTGGAAACCTTTGGCGGCTGATGTGCAGCTTCAATTTTGCCTCGCCGCACGGACGCCCGCGGGTGCCGCAACAAACGGCATCACGCGCACTTCGACGACAACTATTTTGTTTGAAGACAATCCAAATACGCTCGACGAAGACGAAAGCGATAGGGTCAAAAGCAGCACAACGGGCGGAAAAACGGGTTGGGACCCGCAAAAATACCTCAATATTTGGGTCTGTCGGTTGGACGGCGGTACGCTTGGCTATTCTTATTTTCCGTCTGATATTGTCGGTTTTCCCGAATTAGACGGGATTGTCGTTGATTATCGCGCTTTTGGCACGTCGGGAACGGCGGGAACGGGCGTTTTTCCTGATTCCGATTTAGGCAGAACAGCGACGCATGAAATAGGACATTATTTTAATTTGAGCCACACGTGGGGCGATGATGATGAGAACGGACCGCCGTGTCAAAGCGATAATGTGAGCGACACGCCCGCTTGCTTTGAACCGACTTACGGTTGCGAGATATTTCCGTATCTCGTTGGTACACAATGTGTTACAAACGCAAATGGGCAAATGTTTATGAATTTCATGGATTACGTTGACGACAATTGCATGAATTTATTTACAACGGGACAAGCCGCTCGAATGCTCGCTGCCTTGAACGTTGAGCGTCCGAATCTCATCACCTCTAATGGTTGCATGGCGCCGATACCTGTTGAATTAATGTCATTTGAAGGCAAAATTAAGGATAAAACCAATCATCTTTTTTGGGCAACGGCTTCGGAAAGGTCGAACGCTTATTTTGACGTTGAGCGGAGTTTTGACGGTCAATTGTTTCAAAAAATTGGTCAAATAAAAGGCAACGGCACGACGGCTGCGCGACACGATTACACGTTTGACGACCTGAATTTTAACGGTATCACGGCGTATTATCGCTTAAATCAAGTGGATTTTGACGGAAAATCAACGCTGTCAACGGTCATAAGTTTGCAAAATAATCGAGAAAATCGCGTAAAAATCTTCCCAAATCCCGTCGGTACTGAGGGGTCCCTTTTGCAAGTGGAAGCTGATGGGAAAAAGGAAATTTTGCTTCAAGATGTTGCGGGAAAAACGCTCTTCACAGCGCTATTGAACGCGCGTGAATTGCGCATTCCGACGGCACAATTGTCCAGCGGTTTGTATTTTATTTCGGTTAAAATGCCTTCGGGAGTGGTCGAAATTCAGAAGCTGATTGTGCGGTAAATAACGACTCGCTCGCTCCTGAAATAGGAAACCAACCAGATTAATCTTACTTTTGTTGAAGATTTTTTTTTAACAAATTTAAAATTACTTAACAATAGAAACTATTGAAGTTAGTGTTACAAAACAAATGGGAGGATTTGTGTTTGCATTGCGTCCGCGCGTACAACGTGATTTGCTGAAAGCGTTTCCAAATCTCAATCCAATTGACGCTATTTTTGTCAGTATTGACACCAAAAATGGTGTCAGTGCCTTGTCTCCGCGTTTAGAATTACACATTTTTCCTGCACTGCTCGGCATGACGGACAAAAGTGATTTGCATGGAGAAGTTAAGCAAATTAATTTTATTGAAGCAGGCACAGATAAAAGCCTTTATTTATCACAGTAATAACATCATTGAAAATGACGGAAAACTTTGGTGTTCCAAAATTGATTTATCCGATTATTTAAATAATTTTAAAGATTTTCCTAAAATAAAATATTAAAGATAGAAAAATTTATAAATCATTGATTTATAACGTATTATGTTCTAAATTGAAAAAAAAGTCAATAAAAAAAAGCCTTCGCACGTTAACGCGAAGGCTTTTTTTATTTACTTTATCCACGGATTTTGCATTTAAAAAGGAGAAGAAAATCCGTGTTAATCCGTGGATAAAAACCATTTAATCCGCCGACAATTGCAAGTATTTCAAGAACTCATTTTTCTTAGAATCGTCTTTAAAACTGCCGCCGTAATAGGCCGTTACGGTGCTGCTGTTCACGTCTTGAACGCCGCGCGAAGAGACGCACAAGTGCTTCGCGTCAATCACAACTGCCACGTCGTCGGTGCCTAAAATATCGCGCAATTCGTGCGCAATTTGCATCGTCAAACGCTCTTGAACTTGCGGACGCTTCGCAAAATATTGCACAATGCGGTTTAATTTCGACAAACCAATCACGCGACCGCTCGAAATGTAAGCGATGTGGGCGCGCCCAATAATTGGCACAAAATGGTGTTCGCAATTAGAATAAAACGTAATGTCTTTTTCTACCAACATATCGTAGTACCGGTATTTGTTGTCAAAAAGCGCCACTTTCGGCTTATTAGCGGGGTTTAATCCGCTAAAAATCTCTTTTACGTACATTTTTGCCACGCGGTGCGGCGTGCCTTTCAGCGAGTCGTCCGTCAAATCCAAGCCCATCGTGTGCATGATTTCGCGGAAATGGTGTTCGATTTTCGCCATTTTTTCGTCGTCGCTCAGTTTGAAAGCGTCGGCGTGCATCGGCGTTTCTACGGAGGTCATGATGTGGTCGTCGCCGATTTCATCGTCCGTCAAGGTTAGCGTGTCGTTGAACTCATATCGGGTATTCAACAAAATTTCGCTCGGTTTCATATAATCTAATTTTTAATTGTAAATTAATATCGAGTTTCTCGCGCAAAATATCGTGAATAACAATCGCCATATTTTCGCAGCTCGGATTCAAATCTTGGAACTCTTTGGTGTCCAAATTCAAGTTTTTATGGTCAAATCTATCGAGGATATGCTCTTTTATCATGTCGCTCAATATTTTCATGTCAATCAAATAGCCTGTATCTGGGTCAATTTCGCCAATTACTTGAACAATTAGCTCGTAATTGTGCCCGTGATAGTTCAGGTTATTGCACTTGCCATAAACCCGTTCATTGCGTTCATCCGACCAATTAGGATTGTGCAAACGGTGTGCGGCGTTGAAATGTTCCTTCCGAAACACCGCCACTTTTTGGTTACTCATTACTGAAAAATTTATTAATTAAATAGTGAAAAATTGGGCAGGAATTGATGAAAATTAAGGCGTGGAGGAACAATTTGCGATGGGTTTCCAATCGTGTGCAAATAGTTGATTCCTACTTTTAAATTTTAATTCCTGTAAATTATTTCGCGTTGAGGAGTCACCAGAAAGTCTGTCTGCAACACACGCTCAACCGTCAAGCTATAGTACCGTTAGCTTTAAGGCGTCATTGGGTTTTGAATACTATAAACAACCATTTTTTAATTAAGTTGCAATGGATAATTAATTGTTTTATCGACGATTTAAAGCGATTAATTACAAACATAAACAGTTTATTTTTGAAATTGTTTTAGCTCAAAAAACACCTTTATTTAATGCCATTTTTAGACGCAGTTTTTAAATAAAGTATCGCTAATTTAATTAAAAAAAAATACAAATTTAATTAAACTATTTAACGCTGTTTTTTAATTCAATAAGCTAAACAAGCATTGCTTAATTTGGTTTAAAATAAATAAAATAAAAATCTTAATACCTTGATAATCAATTTTTTGTAAGCTAAAAAGGACCCCTCAGTATAAATGCCTAATTTTAGTAAAAATGAATAAATAGAATGAATTTAGAAGCAATTAATTAACCTATTTAATTGTTTAAATTTGGAATTAAAAAGACAATTTAAGCGCTTAACTATATACTTAATAGAAGCGTTTATTTTCTATTAAATTAATGACAAAACAACCCAATTAAACTAAAAATTAAGGCCGTTTTCTTTCCAAAAAAAACAGTTGCTAATTCTAACTAAATCCGCGTTAATCTGCAAGCATCAGTGGATAAAAAATGCACAAAGAAAACGGCACCATTCTTCCGAATAACGCCGTTTTCCAACTACTATAAACTCAAACTTTAAATAACTTTTCTGTCCGCCTCAGTCCGTTTTGCATCGGCTGCTTTTGATTGCAAATACCACTGATTGACGGCTTTCATCAACGATTTCAAGGCATTTTCGTTGGCGTCGCGCGTTTTGATGGTCGCTTCCGCATTTTTGCCCGTCATGGTCATTTTCATTTCGCCAAATTCAGGATTTTTCAACCCTTCCGTGTTGGCAAATATTTGGTTGAAATTGGCATACACACCAACGATGTTCTTATTCAACACATTTTTAATGTCATTGTTTACGTCACCACTCGTTTTTAGACCAGCAACGGTTGCGGCATCACCAACGAAAACGACATCATCGACGAAGGCAATTTTGCCCGTTTCGACGTAATCTTTGGACAACATATCCGCCGCACCTTCAAAATGATACACGTCATTTCCTTCCGCAACCAAGGCTTTTTGAGCCACTAAGTAGTTGACCAATTTCATCATCGTCGCCTTGTCTTGCAACTTGAAACCCATCATGCCCGACCATTTTTTATCGCCCGATTGAGGCGCTGCCGAAACAACCACGTCGCCGTCGAATGCTTTAAAAATATCATCCGTTGAGAACCCTGCATCGCCTTTTCCCAACTCCAAAGCCGACTTAAATTGTTGGTTCGTATTGACGATTTCTTTGATGCCTTTCATATCCAAAGCCAGCGTCATGGCAAAGCCTAAGTTGTTGCCTTTCAAATACTTAGAGAAATCGGTCTTGACATTATCCTTAAACATTAAGCCCCATTCTTTCCGCAGTCCCGCGTTGATTTGGTACTCGGATTTTGACACAACTTGACCGTTTTCAAAGTCCGCAAACCCCGTTGCGTAGTTGCCTTTCAAGGTTTTCGGGTCAATGTTCATCATGCCCGCACCGCCCTTAACGCTGGCATCATCGGCCAATTTATCGAACGACACGTAGGTGTATATATCGTGTTTTGTGGCGAAGGATTTCGTAAATTTTTCATTCGCCGCGACGCTTTCTTCGGCTTTCATTTTGAAATATTTTGTAAAATCGGCGTTCTCCCGACCTTCTCGAGACCCCTCAGTATAAGTGCCAATTATTGCCATTTTATCGTTCCAAGCGACGACACCACGGCTCGCTTTATTGCCGTAATTGTCGTCAAAATCAGCCACATTTGGCGCTGTCGAAACGATGAATTTGACGCCATCTTTCGTCTCAATTTTAGCGTCTTTGTTGCTGTTTTTCAAGAGTGTTTCAAAGTCCGTTGCGCTCGACAAAGACATCAAAGCGGTCATGCCATTTTCGGCATTGTTACCGATGGCGTAATCTTGAACGAGATAGACATTTTTCTCGAAATCGACGCCCGATTTACGTGGGTCACGCATGATGTCGGCAATCGTTGCGTCGTGTACCGAAGCGCTGTCCACCATCGCTTTATAAAAATCCATCTGTTTAACAGATTCAAAATCAGCTTTTTGGAACAAACTCTGCGGATTGATGGCCGTTACGGAAATCGCGTCTTTCGGAATCGCTTTGGATGCATCATCCAAGTTTACCGTTTTGTTGCAGCTTGCCAAAAGGAACAAACCGAGGGCAACGCCCGTGAGATTTTTGAAGTAGGTTTTCATATTATTATGACGTTTTAATTTTTTAAATAAACTATTTCTTCAATTTTAATGCTAAAAATGAGGTTTATACTGAGGGGTCCCTTTTTTCCTTTTTTATCTTTCAGAAAACCCTTTTCTAATCTCTTTTCATGAAGCTAACGTAAAGATGTGGTTTTTAATTCCATCACTTTTAGGTTCATAGATTAAGGCGTGAAAAAGTCCGACAAACGGAAATTTACAGCCGACAATCCGAGCGTTATTTTTTTTGTGGACATTCAAAGTTAGATTTAAAATCTTCCATTATTCAACGAATTTTGGCACTAATTGCTTAACTTTGCGTTAAATTAAGATAAAAATATGCGTTATTTCAATTCATCAGGTCCGAATATCCTTGCCCAACACTACACGTTGATGCGTCCAGAATTGGTCGCAGAAGGTTTAGAAAAAGTCCACAATGACCGTTATTTCACGATTTGGGCGCCGCGCCAAACGGGAAAAAGCACCTATTTTCAATTGCTCGCCGATGCACTTGAAAAGGAAGGTTATAAGGTTGCTCATGTTAATTTTGAGAATTATAGAGAAGGCGCTCTCGACTCATTTTTGTATCATTTTGTAAAGCATCTAAGGGATTTTTGGGGAATTGACTTTTCAGGTAATGATTTGCAGGGCATTTTTACCAAAATTACTGAAATTAAGGATAAAAAATTGGTGTTAATTATTGATGAAGTGGAAGGTATTAATCCCGAATTCTTTGGTCAATTCCTACATTCTATTCGTAATGCCTATCATTATCGGTCAAATCACGCCTTAAAATCGGTTATTTTAGTCGGTGTGAGCAATATTGTTGGCGTTGTTCAAGACAATGCAAGTCCATTTAATATTGCGGATAATTTGAATGTACCTTATTTTTCGGATGCCGAAACGCATGAATTATTGGGTCAACATGAGACAGAAACGGGGCAATTATTCGACCCCTCAGTAAAAACGAAAATTTCGGAAATTACAGCCAATCAACCGGGTTTAGTAAATGGTTTTGCGGCACTTTTGGTGAAAAATAATGCGCATAAATCAGTTATAGATTATGATGATTATTTGGAAGTTGAAAATTTTTATCTCAATAAAGCGATTGATAAAAATATTGCAAATATCATCAATAAAGCACAAAATAATCGCGAATTCGTGGAGCGTTTGTTGTTCACGGAATCGAAAATTAAGTTTCAAATCCACCGTCCCGACGTCAAAGAATTGTACGTCAACGGCATTATTACGGATGATGCAGATGGTAATGTTACTTTTCGGGTTCCGCTTTATAAAAAATGTCTATACGTAGCGTTTTATCCATACATTAATGGCGAAGGCGACCGCATCCGTGGCGATGAAGATGTGGACACTTTTTTGTTGCCAAATGGGCAGTTGGATATGAATAAAATAATTGAAGGGTATAAAATGTACGCAGACCGTCGCGGCTTCCGTTATTTTAGAGAAAAAAATCCAGATGGCACTTTTACCTCCTTAAAAGAAGCGGCTTTGATGTACAGTTTTGATACCTATCTTAATGCTTTGATGTTTCTCGTTGGCGGCAAAACGTATTTGGAACCGACCGTCGCTTTAGGACGTAGTGATTTGGTTATCAATGCTTTAGGTCAAGAATATGTGGTTGAAACAAAGGTGTATGGCGATACTGTACAATTTGCCGAAGGTAAAGTTCAATTGGCTTATTACATCAAAAAATTGAATTTACTGAGGGGTGATTATTTGGTCTTTGTGCGCTCGTCTATCACTAATCCGAAGGTAAAAGAATCCATTGAAGTGATTGATGGTATTGAAATTAAAACGCATATCGTTCGTTACGATTTAAGGACAGATTTTAAATACAAAGTGGGCGAAGAGGATGAAAACGCGGATTGATGCGTTTGATTTTATGGATTTAAAAAGCCTTTTGCCGACGTCGGTAAAAGGCTTTTTTGATTGAATTTTATGAAAAAGGGTATTTATACTGAGGAGTCCTAAAATCAAAAGCCGAAGGCGTTTCAACACGTTCGGCTTTTGATTTATTAGGCTAACTCATTGATTTAGAACAAAATACCCGCCAAAGTAGCCGACAGATAAGACGCCAAAGTACCCGCCATCAGAGCGCGGAAACCGAGTTTCGCGAGGTCGGTTCGACGGCTTGGTTCGAGCGCCGAGATGCCGCCAATTTGAATCGCTACGGAGCCAAAATTCGCAAAACCGCACAAGGCAAAACTCACAATCGCCATTGCTTTGGGCGACAAAGCCGCTGATGTTTTTTGCAGCGCCGTCAAATCAAGGTAAGCGACGAATTCATTAACGACCAATTTTGTTCCCATCAAACTGCCTGCTTGCATCATTTCTGCGGCAGGAACGCCCATTGCCCACGCAAAACCTGAGAATAAATAGCCGAGAATGAGTTTGAAACTGATTTCGGGATGTCCAAAAAGCCAACCAATTTTACCAAAACCATAATCTAAAAAAGCGATTAAAGCCAAGAAACCAATCAACATCGCCACGACGTTTAAACCGATGCGCAACCCATCGGAACAACCCGCGGCGATGGCATCGACTAAATTAACGTGGTCTTTTTCAACATTCAATTTTACGGTGCCTTGCGTTTCCGATTCTTCAGTCTCAGGATGCATGATTTTTGCAATTGCCAAAGCCCCAGGAGCCGCCATAATGCTCGCCGCAATGAGGTATTGGGCAGGCACGCCAAAAGAGATATAAGTCGCCATAACGCCGCCCGCAATGCAGGCAAAACTACCCGTCATGGACGCCATTAGCTCCGATTTTGTCATATTTTTGAGGTAAGGCTTGACCATGATTTGTGCCTCCACTTGACCGACAAATGCACTCGCTGCGTTGGACAAAGCCTCCGCACCACTCACGCGCATTACGCGGTACATGACCCACGCCATGCCGCGGACGATGAGTTGCATCAAGCCAATATGGTAGAGAACATTGACCAAAACGGCGACAAAAATGATGGTTGGAATGATTTTGAAGAAGAAAATGAAGCCACTCGGCAAAACTTTTCCCAAGACCGCGGGGTTTGATAAGTCGCCAAAAACGAATTTTCCGCCTTCATCCGCGAAGGTTAAAACCTTCGTTACAGCCGCGCCAAGCCAGCCAAAAATGGATTGTCCGATGGGTGTTTTGAGGATAAAAATGGCGAACAACAATTGCATCAATAAACCCATACCAACGGTACGATAATTAATAGCTTTGCGGTCGGTTGAAAACAAGTAGGCAACGCCGAGAATCAGCACAATGCCGATGAGACCAATAAATCTGTCCATAAAATTAAGTAGGTTTGACGAATTATTTAAACGTATTTTTTTTAGTTGAATCGTTCGTTCAAGGCGTTTATGCGCTTTTGAGGAAGGTCAAATGTAGGAAATCATTTGTAATTCAGCATTTTATGGAAAGAAAATCGTCAATTAATTTAGGAATGAGAAAGGTGCGAAACGCGCCGTAGCCACGTTTCACACCTTTAAGTTTTTATCCTTATAATTTTGTCAGAGTTCAGGGGGAATCTGCATTTAGCCGACCCAAACATAGCCGCCATCGTTGGTACCGCCGCCTTTTGCGGTCGAGCGCTTCATTGAAGCTGAGGTTGTTGATAAATTAAGCATCGAAATAATTGGTTAAAATGTGAGTGGAACTAATATGCTTACGAACGTGGCGTCAAGCTTTCTCTAATAATGTTGCACCAAATATGTACGAAGATAACGTCGCACTGTGTCAAATAGTTTGAATTCCGTGACGTTTTGATTATCGTTAACGTATTGATTTTCAACTAATTAATGATTTCTTTAAGGTCTGAAAATAAAACAAATATTTTATTACCTTTAACCGTAAATTATTTAAAATCATTTCTTTATGTCTGCCAATAACAATGCCAAACGACTTTCGCGTGTCAACTAATTGAATAAAATTCTTACTATTTACCCTAAAAAGTGTATGTTTTTTCCGTGTTGATAATTAATTAAAAAGAAAAATTATGACGAGTTCTTTACAGATTGTTCAAGATGATTTCGTTTCAGACCGCAACATCCAACTTTTTTTGAAACGTGACGACCTTTTGCACAATTATTTTCAAGAAATTTTATTTGGCGAAAACAAAAATACCCCGTTTGTATCAGGTAACAAATTTCGGAAAATGAAATATAATTTGCTTTATATGAAAAAAATGGGTATTCGACGACTTTTGACGTTTGGCGGCGCGTTTTCAAACCACATTCACGCAACGGCCGCGGCGGGTCAAATGTTAGGTATCGAAACCATCGGCGTCATTCGCGGAGAAAGAACGGAACCTTTGAGTCCGACTTTGCGCTTTGCCGAGGCGTGTGGGATGCATTTGCGGTTCGTCAACCGCGATGACTATCGAAATAAGGATTTGTTAATGAAAACCTTAAAGGCTCAAATTAGTGACTTTTATTATTTGCCCGAAGGTGGCACAAACGCTTTGGCAATGCTCGGAACGGCGGAAATAGTGGGCGAAATAGAGCAACAATTAGAAAATGTAGCGCCCAATTTTATTTGCACACCTTGCGGAACGGGCGGCACGATTGCGGGCATTATTTCGGCGGCAAACGCGGCAACGCACGTTTTGGGTTTTTCGGCCTTGAAAGGCGATTTCTTGCAAAAAGATGTCACGGAATTGTTAGAAATGTCTAAAAATACGGTTTATACTGAGGGGTCCCTTTCTGAGATTTTTGAAGAAAAGAAAGTGCGTGAAAACAGTCATGACAATGGGAATTGGTCCATTAATACGGATTTTCATTGCGGCGGTTATGCCCGTTTCACACCTGAATTAATTCAATTTATTAATAATTTCAAACAAAAAAAAGGCATTGCGCTTGACCCCGTTTACACGGGAAAAATGATGTTGGGCATTTATAAACTCATCGAAACGGGCTATTTTCCCGACAATTCCACGATTGTCGCCGTACACACGGGCGGTTTGCAAGGCATTGAAGGCTTCAACCAACGCTTCGGGCAATTGATTTTTGTTTGATTGTCTTTCTCGTTTTTAATTAGACAAATGTAAATTAGTTGAAATTTGGTACGATTATTTCAAAGCCTTTGCATACCCACGACCTTCAAAACACAACATTTTTATTACTTCCCTTTTATCTCGTTTAATACTTGAAATTTTTCATTTTAAACTATTCAGCTCTTGTCACAAAACAAGCGCCTATTGGCGTAAAATATTCACTCCTAATTTATTTATTTGATTATTATTTTTTTCAGAATAATTAACACAGAAACATAAAATTCTTTTTACTCGCAACATTTTGACTAATGACATTGAGAAAACTATCCACCATTTTGCTGCTTTTAGCGGCTCAATTCGCCACTTTCGCGCAAAGTGCCGACCTTGCTCTTAGCAACAAAAATCCACCTTACGCTTCAAAATCTGACGAAAAATCAGATAAAAAGACGACTAAAAAGTCTGCTAAAAAAACGGTTAAATCACCCGTTAGAATGACGGTTGATACGACTAAAAAGGCGACTGTCGCGACGTCAAAAACAGTTGTAACACCTTCCAAAACGCTGGTTGATAGCACTAAAAAAGAGTCTGTCGTCGCCACAAAAACGGCGGTCAAAACGACTATTGACAGCACTAAGAAAGGAGCTTCAACAGTGGCAATACCTTCTAAAACAACAATAAAAACAGCGGTTGATAGCACCAAAAAAGTAACCGTTACGCCTCAGAAAACAGTCGTTAGAACGGTTGTTGACAGCACCAAAAAAACGGTTGAAATGCCATCAAAAACGGCTAATAAAATATCCGCCGACAGCACTAAAACGGCGGTGAAATCGGCGTCAAAATCGGCGATTCCAGACATTTTTGGCGGTCCGATAAACAGCAAACCAACGACACCCGTTGCGCCGAAAAAGCAAATTGCGAAGTCAAGTGTCAACCCAATTACGGACGTTGCCAACGTGCGCAATGCCACACTTCTAAACGGGGATAAAGACGATTTTTCGCCAATTGCCTTTGAAAATGGCTTGTTATTTTGCTCAAACAGTAAAAAAGTATCGAAAAAAACGGATAAAGCCACTATTGTTGATGATTTGAATCTAAAGTTTTCGGTCATAGATACCTTCGGTAATTTGACAAAACCGACGGCTTTTTCACGTAAGACAAATTCTAAAACGCACGAAGGACCATCGTGTTTTTCAGCCAAGGGTGACACGATGTTTTTGACCCGCGTGATGTCAAAAGGTGGCATTGCGAAGACGAATAAAGAAGGCGAAACAACGCTCAAAATATACATCAAAATCCGCGATGCGGAAGGCAATTTTACGGGCGACGTCGTCATGCCTTTTGAGAGTGAAACGTATTCTTATTGTCATCCAACAATCTCGGCAGACGGGCAGCGTTTGTACTTCGCTTCCAATATGCCAGGCGGTTTCGGCGGCATGGATTTGTGGATGACGCGAAAGTTGAAAAACGGTGGTTGGAGTCAAGCGATGAATTTGGGTTCGCGCATCAACTCAGCGGGCAACGAATTGTTTCCACACATCACCTCAACGGGCGCGTTTTATTTTTCTTCGACTGGGCGGAAAGGCAACAAAGGAGGACTTGATATGTACACCGTGGACATCGAAAATAAGATTGCTCAAGCGGCCGCGCTCGGTGCTTCGTTTAATACGGAAGGTGACGATTTTGGCATCATGTTTTTGCCGACAAACGAGCGAAAGGGCTATTTTTCGTCGAATAGAAAGGGCGGTTCGGGCGGTGATGATATTTATGAATTTGATTTCAAATAACTGGAAAAAAATATTGGGATATTTCAAAGATGTGGGGATATTAAAGACGGAATGTGGCTTGGTTGCTACATTCCGTTTTTCATTTTTTGAAAAAAAAAAGGACCCCTCAGTACAAAGCCTAAAAAATCAAAAAAAAAAAACTTTTTTGAACAATTGGACTACATTTGCATTTCACAAACCAGTTTATAAATATTTATAGACAGAGATTCATCTTTCATGAAACTACTTTTCTCCATATCTCTACTTATCATTATGATAACAAGTGTTGCTGTTCCAGTCTTGGCACAGTGGCAAGGTGAAGACGTGTGTGAGGTTAAGGATGGCAAAGGAGAAAGTGATTCAGACGACGAATTTAAAGTGGGTAAAGAAAAAGAAGTCTATGTTGCAAAAAACTTTTTTGCACTCATTTCTTCCGCTTTCTCTCTTGAAAAAACCAATGAAGAACAATACTACAAACACGATTGCTTGATTTCTGAAAATCACGCACAACGGCTTGAAATGCCGCCCGATGCTTAGTTTCCTTTCCTAATTTCTTCGAAGAAAAAAGCCATTACAAATGCCAATAATACGGCTATTTGCTGCCCTTTTTTATGCTTTCCGTACTTTTGAATTGCCCGCAAACGCGGCGTTTGAAAGGAAAATTCTCAGCGCTTAACTCATTTATCTGCAAATTAAAATTTAAGTCGAAACGACGCCTAAACCCACGTTAGGGAAATTTCAAAAATTTCTCTAACGTGGGTTTAGGCGTTCTCGAAGTAGGTCTGTAAGCGTAATAACCTTCGCAAAAAGTTGTTTTTTGCACAAAAAGCCTTTTATACTGCGGGGTCCTTAAATTTTAAAAATAGTGAAATATTAAGCGTTTTCACGCTGTATAATTGCTTATCAACCAAATCAAAATAGTCTATTTCACACTCTTTTTCAATTAATAAACTTAATATATTAAACTGTATTTATGAAAATCAATTCATCTTATTTCAAGACCGACGTTTTGTCGGGCATGGTCGTTTTTTTAGTGGCTTTACCACTTTGTTTGGGTATTGCTTTGGCGAGTGGCGCACCGCTTTTTGCGGGTATCATTTCGGGTGTTATCGGCGGTATTGTGGTCGGTTTGATGAGCAATTCTCAACTGAGCGTATCTGGTCCGGCGGCGGGTTTGACGGCGATTGTTTTGGCGGCAATCACGAGTTTGGGTTCTTATCAAACGTTTTTGTTGGCAGTCGTTTTGGCGGGTGTTTTACAAATACTTTTGGGTATTGCGAAAGCAGGAACGGTATCAAATTACTTCCCTTCCAACGTCATTGAAGGTATGTTGACCGCGATTGGTATCATCATTATTATGAAACAATTGCCCCACGCCGTCGGACACGATACGGACAATGAAGGTGATTTGTTTTTTATCGAAAAAGGCGAATACCACAATACTTTTTCGTCCATCATTGATGCGTTCAATGATTCTCAACTGGGCGCCGTGATTATCTGTTTAGTGTCTTTGGCGATTCTGATTGCTTTCACTAAAGTTGATTTTTTAAAGAAAATAAAAGTTATTCCGGGCGCTTTGGTTGCCGTTATTGCGGGTGTTTTGTTGAACGAATTGTTCAAAATAATCAATCCTAATTTGGTGATTCAACAAGAACATTTGGTGAATTTACCCGTGCCTCAATCTATCGACGATTTTATTGGACAATTCAAACAGCCCGATTTTTCGATGATTACGAACGGCAAAGTGTGGATTACGGCGGCAACAATCGCGGTTGTGGCGAGTATCGAGACATTATTGTGTATCGAAGCATCGGATAAAATGGACCCGCTGAAACGCTACTCCAATACAAATGCGGAATTGTTCGCGCAGGGAACGGGCAATATTTTGAGTGGTTTGTTGGGCGGTATGCCGATGACTTCCGTGATTGTGAGAACGACTGCAAACATCAATTCGGGTGGTAGAACAAAAGTGGCGGCAATTGCCCACGGCGTCTTTTTGTTGATTGCCGTTTTGGCGATTCCGACGATTCTAAACAAAATTCCGTTGGCGTGTCTGGCGGCAATTTTATTGATGATTGGCTATAAATTAGCAAGTCCTACGGTATTTAAGCACATGTGGGCGAATGGTCGTGACCAGTTTGTACCGTTTATTGTTACCGTTATTGCGGTCGTTTTCACCGATTTATTGAAAGGTGTTGGCATTGGCCTGGTCGTCAGTGTGTTCTATATTTTGCGGTCAAATTTGAAATTGGCTTATTTTTTCAAAAAAGAAGAACACCACGCGGGCGAAACTATCACGATGAAATTGGCGCAAGAAGTATCGTTTTTGAACAAAGCAGCCATCAAAAAAACCTTGGGCGATTTGCCAAAAGGGAGTCATCTCGTTATTGATGCCTCTGATACGTTTTATATTGACCACGATGTTGTCCATTTAATCAAGGATTTTTTAGCAATTGGTTCTAAAGACAAAAAAGTAAAAGTAGATTTGGTGGGTTTCAAAGACCACTATAAAATGAGCAATCAAACACTTGTAAGCTCACATTAGAAGCAAATTTTAACAGAATTATTGCTTATTTTTCACTTTATACTGAGGGGTCTCAAATTTTTGAACATCTCCATATTTTTTGATAAATAAGCGATAATTGTGGATAATATTAAGCAGATTCTAAATTTAATCACTTTAAAAATAAAAAGTTTTAGCTATGAAAGCACATTCATCAGAATCGCAAGCGTCAATCACGCCGACACGCGCTTTAGAGATTTTAAAAGAAGGCAATGTACGGTTCGTTAATAATTTGAAAGTCAACCGTAATTTATTGCAACAAGCGAACGAGACGCGCGACAATCAGTTCCCTTTTGCCGTCATTTTGAGCTGTATTGACAGCCGAACATCGGCAGAATTGATTTTTGACCAAGGTCTCGGCGACGTTTTTTCCATTCGCATCGCGGGAAATGTTGTCAATACTGACATCGTGGGCAGTATTGAATTTGCGTGTAAATTGGCGGGTTCTAGGTTGATTGTCGTTTTGGGTCACACCAATTGCGGGGCAATCAAAGGAGCGTGCGACCACGTTGAAATTGGCAATTTGACGGAATTATTGTCCAAAATTCAACCCGCAGTCTATCAAGAAAAGGCAACAAAAGACGCAAAAAATAGGAATTCTAAAAATGCGCCTTTCGTTGAAAACGTTACCGACATTAACATTGACCGCTCAGTAAGGGCAATTGTCAACCGCAGTTACATCTTGGAACAGATGATTGAGAAAGGCGAAATTGCCATTATCGGCGCCAAACATCATTTGGACACGGGCATTGTCGAGTTTCACGATGAGACTTGGATTTCTAATAAAAAAGAAGTCAAGGAGCAAATTAGCTAATTTTTGAGACACTAATCTAACGCGGTTTTTAAATCCGCGTTAGATTTTTTTTTTTTAATTCTAAATTTAAGACCCCTCAGTATTTTTAGCAAAAAACAGTTAACAAGCTAATCTCAATTCAAAAATGAGTAAAATAACAAATACCAATAGATTGGAAAACGACGCTAAAAGCTTTGACGCTCACCGCGTTTTGCACGAAATGAAACATTTTTTGCCTGCACAAACGTCGTTGAAGGATTTTATTCACCACAATTCATTGCACGCTTATCAGCATCGGAAATTTTACGACGCGATTTTCAAAGCATCCGAAATTTTTGGCTATCAAGTCACGCTGCAATTGTCGGAATTTAGGAAATTGTACAAAAATGGGCGCATCCAAAAAGAGGTACTCAGCCGCGTGATTGCCAACCGAAAAGGCGTTGAAAATGTGGAAAAGTGGACAACAAATCTCCTTTCTAAACCTTACGACACCGCGAGAACTCAACGCATCGGCACGCTTCGAGCGCATTGGAAAAGCGCATTTCACGTTGATTTAGATGGTTCGGTTCAGCCTTTGTTGTTCCGAATTTTGTGCGGTTATCTCGACCAAGGCATTTCTATTTGGCATTTCCCAACCGACGCACAAGGCTTTTTAGCTTCGATTAAAGCGTTAGAAACCAATGGTTTCGCAAGTTTTTTCAAAACAAAACGCGCTCGAAATTTACTACTAAATGGAACTTATGACATTGCCGCTTTATTGAAAATAGTGGTCGGCGATGAAGCCTATTTTGAGCAATATCTGTACGACCAACAGTTTTCACACCAAGGTTGGTCAGGCATGGTGTCCGCCGTTGAAGATGCACCCGCTTCGCTACTCGACCAAAAGGCGATTTCCTTGAATGATTTGATTATTTTTGAATTATTATTGGAAATTGACGCCCTCGATTATCAGTTTGGCGACAGTTGGGGACCCCTCAGTATAAACGTCAAAAATCCGCCAATTAACCTCTTTGAAGACGTTGAAAGTACCGAATTACAAGAAGTTTTCTCCCTTTTTCAAGACGCTTTTGAGTGGAGTTACTACGATAATGTGGTCGCGGGCATCATAAGTGCGAGCCGAAACCCGCCCATAAAACCTTTGAATCGAACTTTCCAAGCTCTGTTTTGCATTGACGAGCGCGAATGTTCTCTGCGGAGACACATTGAAGCCGTTGATGTGAATTGCGAAACTTTGGGAACGCCCGGGTTTTTCGGCGTTGAGTTCTATTTTCAGCCCGAAAATGCTCAATTTTATGACAAATTATGTCCCGCTCCCGTCACGCCGAAATATCTTATTAAAGAACATTCGGGTTCGCATAAGCGCAAACACGAAGCCTTATATACGCCCAAAACAACGACGCTCGTCCAAGGTTTTTTGACCTCCATCACCTTCGGTTTTGCGGCATTTTTCCAGATTATCCTCAACCTTTTTCGACCAAAAATGAGTCCTGCGATTTCAAATGCCTTCACGCACGCGGACGCTTCGGCTCAATTGGTGATTGAAAATAAAAGCATTGACGACCGTGAAAATAACCTTCAAATCGGGTTCACAGTCGAAGAGATGGCAACCCGCGTGGAAGGTCAATTGCGGAGCATTGCGTTGATAAAAGATTATGCACCAATTGTTTACGTCATTGCCCACGGCTCGAGTAGTGCCAATAATCCGCACCACGGAGCGCACGATTGCGGCGCGTGCAGTGGTCGCCCTGGGTCGGTCAATTCACGGGTTTTGGCGTTCATGGCGAACCATCCGAAAGTCCGCGAAATCCTCAGAACGAAAGGCATTGATGTGCCTGAGGCAACGCAATTTGTCGGTGGTTTGCACGATACGGCGGGCGATGAAATTGAGTTTTACGATACCCGTGTTTTGAACCCAATCAATGCCAAAAGTCACCTTAAAAACATCGCCGCATTTGAAAAAGCCTTGGATTTGAACGCCAAAGAAAGGTCGCGTCGTTTTGCCTCAATCAAGACCAAACAGCCGCTCAAAAAAGTGCGAAAAGCCATCAAAGACCGTTCAGTTTCCTTGTTTGAGCCGCGTCCCGAACTCGGACATGGTACAAATACCTTATGCATCGTCGCGCGCCGCGATATGACGAAACATTTGTTTTTAGACCGCCGTGCGTTCCTCAATTCTTACGATTATAGAACGGATTTGGAGGGCAAATTGCTCGCGGGCATCATGCGTCCGTTGGGTCCCGTTTGCGGTGGTATCAATTTGGAATACTATTTTTCGCGGGTTGATAACTACAAATTGGGCGCGGGAACCAAGCTACCACACAATGTTATGGGACTCATCGGCGTCTCAAACAGCAGCGACGGCGATTTGCGTCCTGGGTTGCCTTTGCAGATGATTGAGGTGCATGACCCCGTTCGTTTGTTGATTATTGTCGAACATTTCCCCGAAATCGTCCTCAAAACGATTCAATCCGACCCTTCGATGTACGAGTGGTTTATCAACGATTGGGTACACGTGATGGCGATTAATCCCGAAACGAAGGCGTTTTCTTACTTCAAAAATGGCGCGTTCACGCCTTATACGCCCGTCAATCAAGCCGTGCCGTCGGTGGGCGATTTCCAAAAATTTATCGAAAATGCGAAGGAAATGGAAACCAACCAAATCGCGGACGCCACGAAGGAAAATTTGCCCATTTATTCGTTGAATTAGGCGCTCAACACATTTTATTTTTTTTTAAAATAGAAATACGTTAAAAAATAAAAATGCGTTAATCCGCGTAATCCGTAGCTAAAAAACGCCTAAAATACCCCGTTATACTGAGGGGTCCCTCTATTCATAATTCATCATTCCTAATTCATCATTCCAATGTATTTACTGCTTCAATTATTCATATTGCTCCCTTTGTTGGGCTTCGTGTTGAGTGTTTTTATTCCTGAGAAAAAAGAAAAAATCCTGTCAAATATCGCCATCGCAACGGTCGGTTTGCATCTGATTGCAACGATTGCCTTTATCGGGTTTTGGTTGCTGAACAGTCATCCCGTTTTGGACAGCAAGCACGTTACGTTGTATAAAAACGCTGATTTCGAATTTTTTATAGATTTTTATTTTGATAATATAACTGCTGCCTTCGCTTTTGTGGGCAGTGCTTTGGTGTTTTTGGTCGTCCTTTTTAGCCGAACTTATATGCACCGCGATGAAGGTTTCAAGCGGTTTTTCAACACGCTGTTGTTCTTTTTTACGGGCTATAATTTAATCATTTTTTCGGGCAATTTTGAGACGCTTTTCATTGGTTGGGAGATTCTGGGTTTGTGTTCGTTTTTGCTCATTGCTTTCTACCGCGACCGTTATTTGCCCGTCAAAAATGGTTACAAAGTCTTGTCTTTCTACCGTTTGAGCGATATTTCACTCATCGTGGTGATGTGGTTGAGCCATCATTTGTGGCACAAAAACATCACGTTTGTGGAATGGTTGGGGGCGGATTTTTTGCAAGACGATATGATGCACCACGGGCAGTCTAACTTGTTGATTTTCATGGCATTAGCAATCGTTTTTGCCGCCACAATTAAGTCGGCGCAATTTCCTTTTTCCACTTGGTTGCCCCGTGCGATGGAGGGTCCGACGACATCAAGCGCCATTTTTTACGGCTCACTTGCCGTGCATATTGGCGTTTTTTTGCTGTTGAGAACGTCGCCTTTGTGGGAAAATAGCTTGCTCGTTAAAGGCATTATCATCGGCATCGGCATTTTGACGAGCTTGATTGCGACAACAACTGCGCGGGTTCAAGCGACGGTGAAAACGCAAATTGCCTACGCTTCCATCACGCAAATCGGCTTGATGTTTATTGAAGTCGCATTGGGATTTCACACCTTGGCACTCGTTCATTTTGCGGGCAATGCATTTTTGAGAACGTATCAATTGTTGGTGTCGCCTTCGGTTTTGGGCTATTTGGTACACGATATGTTCTTCAATTTTGTTCCGAAAACAACGACAACCGACACGCGTTTTATGGGTAAATTGAAAACAACGGTTTACGTTTTGGCATTGAAAGAATGGAATTTAGACGGTATTTTACGCCGTTTTTTGTGGTCGCCTTTCAAATGGCTCGGTAATCAATTGACGTTTATGAGCCACAAATGGACGCTTATTTCTTTCAGTATTTTGTTGGTTTTAGGCGTTGTGGGCGTTGCCACTAAAACCGAAATGTCGGAGGCAATGCACGGTTATTTGTCGGTTTTTTTCGCATTTTTGGCATTATTGATGATTTTAAGCGCATTTAGCGAGCGGGGAGATGCCTTGAAAGCGTGGTGGGCGGTCTGCGCGAGTCAATTGTTTATCGCTTTATCCATCGTTTACAATGAGCCGATTAATCCGTTGGAAATTCTCATATATTTGAGTGGTTCGAGCATTGCGGCGGTCGTTGGTTATTTGTGTTTAAATAAAATAAAAGCGATTGACAACAACATCGACTTGAATCAATACCACGGTTACAGCTACGAAAAACCCAAGGTTGCGTTCTACTTTTTACTCGCAGGTTTGGGCGTTTTAGGTTTCCCGATAACGCCCACTTTCATCGGCATGGACTTGTTGTTTACGCACATTCACGCCCATCAAATTGCTTTAATTTTGGTCATGGCGCTCAGTTTTTTGTTCTTAGAATTAGCGATTTTAAGAATTTATTGCCGCGTCTTTTTGGGACAACATAAAAAAGCAGACCATCCGATTGCGTTCAAATCTTCGTAAAAAAAGACCCCTCAGTATAAAGCCCATTTTCACTCGATTTTGAGTCAAAAAACGCCTTTATACTGAGGGGTCCTTCTTTTAGTGAAAACGAAAAGTGATAAGCCTGAATATCACTTTTCACTTTTCGTTTTTCACTTATCACTCCTTCACCGCTTGCCAATTCAACGTCTCGAATTGTGCTTCCAACCATTGTTCAAATTCTGCCAATTCTCTTGGCGGGTCGTAGTTATTGAAGATCTTTTTTCCGTCATTTCCAATTCGGATGTATGTCGTTGTCGTTGGCAAATCCGCCACCATGACATCACCCGTTGGATAGCGGTCTGAAAGGAATAAATACTTGATAGACAAGGCTTTATCCGCAATGCGTTTCATGAATGTGTTCTCTACTTTCGCCGTAAAATTGCCCATTCTCGCGGCGTAAGCATAGCCGTGATAGACAACTTTTCCGTCCGCGTACAACTCATAAGCGAACGAGGGACAGCGACCAAAACACGGCGAACGGTGCAAACTTGCCAGTAAATTCGCGTCAACATCTTTCGGAATACCAACGGCTTTGGTTGCCGTTTTGGGCGTTTCTTTCACCACAATAACGGGTTCCTGAACCGTTGTCGGTGCGGCTTTTGAGGTCGAGATTGTGCTTGTTTTTACGTTTTTTTTCGGCGAACACGCCACAACGAATAAGACGGTCGAGCCGATTAAAAAGATGCTTTTCATTTTCTTAAATTTATTTATTGATGATGAACGTTTTATTTTTAATTTAGAATGAAGATACAGATTAAAGACGCTGAATTGTTGTTTAGTCATAAAATTGGCAAGCCTTTGTGAAAATTTTAACCAAACGGCGGGCGTTTTTTTCATATACAAATTATTAAATTGTCAAAAACACCCCCCTCAGTATTTGGGCGTATTTGGACATTCAACTTACCTTGCAGCCGAAAAAGTGGGCAAAAGTTTATTTTCCGCTCCACTATAATGTGGGAAATAGATTGCCCAACTGCATTTTTTAAACAAACATATTGAAATTTTACACACCACAATTATGAGTAAATCACTTCAAATTATTGGCTTTTTATGCCTAATAATGCTGCCCATTTCCGCTAAAAGTCAAGTAAAAATAACCATCGACAAGGTAAATGCAACCTACGCACTCGGCGAACAAGCGCAATTTCGCATCAGCACAACTTTGGTTGGAAAGGTCAATTATGAAATTCTTTTCGACTCACGAGACGACCGTTCCGTAATAAAAAAAGGCAGTTTTATGGCACAATCGGGGCGTCTTGACACGCTTGTTCTTTTTACAATGACGACGGGCGGCTTGGTTTTTTGCCGTGCTTTTCAGGATGGCAGCCCAACTGTTTCGGTAAATGTCGCCTTCGACCCACTCAATATCAAGCCGTTGGAAAGCGAACCCGCCGACTTTGACGCATTTTGGGACCAACAAAAAACGATTTTGCGCGGCATTGCACCAAACGCGCAATTGGTGCTTTTACGGACTTTACCGCGCGGTTCAAAACTGTATTTATTGCAATTGGACAACGTAAATAATCGCAAAACTTT
This sequence comes from Saprospiraceae bacterium, assembly GCA_043764555.1. GTDB lineage: Bacteria > Bacteroidota > Bacteroidia > Chitinophagales > Saprospiraceae > JAAFJT01. The sequence goes on along the minus strand of JAYUKJ010000664.1, from coordinate 541 downwards.
TGGTTATTTGTCCGTTCCGCCGACGGCGGGCAATCATCCCGCTGTTTTAGTTATTCCGCCTTTTGGCGAGCAACCTTTCGAGCCAAGCGATTTTGTTGCCAATGATTTCGCGGAGCGTTGCAACGCCATAACGCTGCATATGACCGTTCATAATTCGGCACCGAATGTGCTTGACCCGAACGCTTATTTGCCCAATAATTTGCTACAAGCGGATGGTTACTACAATCGTTTTATGATTATGGGCTGCCTTCAAGCGGTCGAATATTTGACAAAAAGAAGCGATTTTAACGGCAGTTTGGGCATTACGGGCAACAGTCAAGGCGGTGGTTTGGCGATTTCGGTCGGTGGTTTAGACAGCCGTGTGTCGGCGGTTTTTGCCGCAAATCCCGCGTCAAGTGAGCAACAAGGCGTCCGTTTTAACCGTGCAAGTGGTTTTCCGCGTTATGTGAAACAGGCGCGTGATTTGAGCCTTGATACCAATATTGTTCGACAAACTGCTAAGTATCATGATGTTATGTATTTTGCAAAACGTTATAAGAAT